>CAZFAZ010000070.1:0-3399 GCA_964517155.1 uncultured Thermoplasmatales archaeon | reverse complement strand
GTTGCAAATCCTTTTGGTGGAAGTATCGCAACTATTGCTGCAACAGCATATAGCTATGAATCCTCAGATATAGATAGTAAACGAGGAGGATGCGAATGGCTTGATATACATTTTTTTGAAGAATACAAACAAAGCAATACACAGATACTTGGAGATTGCTGGACAGGTACAATAAATAGATTTCTGCAGAACTTTTCAATAGATTGGTCTGATAATTCTACATATGGTGATGCAATCATTGTAAAAAATGTACAACAATGGCTTTTGATTGGTGACCCAAGTCTAAAAATAGGCGGGTATAACTAAAAATTTATTTCTTCTTTTTATACTGAAAAACATATCTAGTGGGAATCCTTTTCTTTTTACCAGTCCAATAACCACAAAAACTGCATTTAAACTCAAGAGTAACTTTTCCACCCCATATCGTCTGATTCTTAACTTTTTTAAGATCATTGTTACAAACAGGGCATTTATTCATAATTTTTTTAGGATCTCCTTCCCGCGAGTGAATTTCAAGTTTTATAAAATCAGTATTTATCGCAATATTTCTAAGCCTTGTATTACTAATACCATATTCTTTATTTTTTGTTTTAAGCTCTTTTTCAATAAGGTTTTTAAGTTTTATCTGAGAACTTATAGTTCTACGTTTTGAAAATATTTTTTTAAGAGCTTTTTTAATCTGTTCATCCGAAGGTATATAATAACTCATAACTATTATTAGATATAATTTTTCTATTTATATATCTTTTACAGAGAAATAGTTTTAAGCAGATCTGTTCTACTTACAATTCCTACTATTTTTTCATTTTCAACTAAAGGCAATGCACCAAGGTTATTTTTTATCATAATGCTTGCTGCTTCAGAAACAGATACACCTGGCTGAGTCCATATCGCTGGTTTTTTCATAACATTTTCTACAAGCAACTCTTCAAGTTGATGCTTTTGACGCCCAAGTGGAAAAGAACGTTTAATACTTGCAAAAGCAAAAGCGATTTCATTATCGCTAATTATTCCAACAAGTTTTCCATCTTTGAGAACCGGAAGTCTTGCAATGTTTTCATCAACCATTATGCGTCTTGCATGAACAACTCTATCATCAGAGGATACAGTAAGTATATTTTTATTTGCAATTTCGCCAACATTTTTTTTACTTTTAACTAAAGGCAATAAATCTGCTTTTGTTATCACACCTAAAAGGTTTGTATTTTCTGTTACACAAAGCATTGTATGGCCAGGCTCACCTACTTTTTCAAGTATTTTTTCAATATCTGTCTCAGGATGCACACATTCAATGTTTTTATCAGTCACACTTGAAGCATGAAGCCTGGATGCAGGGACTCCTTTTTTACGAATTGAGCCAAGCTTATATGCAATTATATTATCAGTTATGATACCAACTAATTTTTTATCTTCTAAAACAGGCAGCTTTGTTATCTCATGTTTTTTCATTAAATCTAACACATGTTTTAGATTTATGTCTTTATCAACTGCTATAATATCTTTTGTCATTACATCTTTTACTTTCATAGTTTTTTTCATCTCCTAAACAAAACAGTCTAATTTACTCGTATTTTAAAGAATCTATACAACCTTCGCATAACAATTTTCCTTCAATGTTTTTAAGATTAGTTGAAAGAATTCCACAATCCTCACACTTACCAGAAAATATTTGCTGTTTATAATGTATTTCATCTCTTACAGTTATATCATGCCATTCACGAGATATTTCATGTAGAATTGGTGAAATCCTTGAAATATCTTTTTGAGTAATAATGCCTATCAACTCATCATTTTCGACAACAGGCAGCCTTCTAACATTACATTTACCCATAGTCTTCATCGCTTCTTCAAGACTAACAAAAGGATCTATAATTATTACAGGAGTTGACATAACATCTTTTATTTGAATATCTTTTGGGTTTTTTGCTTCAGCAACTACTTTTTTAATTATATCACTTTCAGTAAGTATACCAATCGGCAGTTTATCTTGTACAACCAGTACATTTCCAATTTTTCTTTTTTTCATAAGCGTTGCTGCATCAAGTACTGTTAACTCAGGGTTAATTATTGCAAGATTTGTCTTCATTGCCTCTTTAACTATTATCTCACGGCTCATCTTTTTCACCTTTGGACCATTTTTTGAGCCCAAACATTAATACCTTTTGCTGTATTTTATGTTTTCATATGTCCGCAAGTCAATATGAACGTGAGCTTAAAGCTATACTTGAAGGAGACTTTAAGATTATTTCCAAGGTTACAAAGACTTGCTTGACACTTGAAAAAGATAATTATTTAAAAATTTCAAATAAACCTTTTGCAGTAATACGAGCGGCCGGCTCCCTTGGTGTTGATTTAGTCGCAGCAAGAGGAGATGTATCTTTTTTAATAGAAGTAAAAACAAGTGTTGAGGATACTCTTCATTTTAGTAGCATGGGTGGAAAACCACAGAAACAAGCAGAAAATATGATAAAGATATGCGAAAAAACAAAAAATCTTCCAATTTATGCTTTTAGAACAAAAGGTGTACGCGGAGACAGCTGGCGTATATTTACACTTAACATATCAGGTTTAGAAGGCAGACTTAATGTTGTTCACAATAGACTGCCAAAAATAAAACGTAGTAAAAATGGTAACTTTATTATGAAATGGGATGAAGGAATGCCTTTATCTGATTTTATTTATTATCTTTGTAAAGATTAATCTGATATTAAAGAATATAACTTGATTTTTGTTCAAAAATTTCCAAATAAAATATATAAAATATAGAAAATAATATATAACCTAGGAATTAAAGAAGGAAAAAACTTGTAGATGTATATTTTTCATCTAATCCCCAGGTTGTTTTTCCTTCTTACTTTTTCCTAATCAAATTGTTTTGTGATAATCTAGTTTCTTGGAAAAAATAAAAAACAATACAAAACCTTTTAGAACCTTTCTGTATTCATGCTATGCTGATTAAGATGAAAAAAATGCTAGTTGCGTATGATGGATCTGATGCTTCAAAAAAAGCAATAGAATTGACTAAACAATGTGCTAATAAAGATGATGAAATAACACTTCTCACAGTTGTACCTGCAGAACTTGCAGAATCCTCTTTTACAAGAATGCTTCTGCCTACAATTGATCTAAGTAGCATTGTTAAAAGTGGTAGTTTTAAGGATAAAGCACGTGAGTCATTATCAAAAATTGTAAAAGATTTAGAAACAGTAGTTTCAAAAGTAAATGTTGCAGTTGAAGACGGCGATCCTGCGGATGAAATCTTGATAAGTGCTAAAAAAGCAGATGCAGATATTATCATTGTAGGATACAAAGGATACGGCAAAGAAGGACGTTTCCTACTTGGAAGCGTTACAGATAAAGTAGTTAGACATGCAAGCGTTTCTGTCATGGTTGTAAGAT
>CAZFAZ010000069.1:0-4631 GCA_964517155.1 uncultured Thermoplasmatales archaeon | reverse complement strand
AGCGGTATCTATCAAAATCTTTTTGATTCCCACCTGTTTTGTAAGCTTGAGTAATCCTATATCTAAAAGGTTTGCACCATTTTCTAAAACCTCTATTTTGCCATCTGGTGATTTATCCTTTGGGTTAAAAGCTACAACTATTGCCATTTCAGGAGTATGCTTTTTTAGTGTTTTTCGCTCCTCATCTGTAGTACCAATATGAATAGAGTTGTAAACTGTTCTTTTCAACAGATTCTTCTTAGACAATAACTCTAAAGTTTTAATTTTTAAATCTGGTTCTATTATATCAACTGAAAACGGTTTATCAACAGGCATTTCCCTGTTTATGAATCCAATTATTTTTTCTAAGTTTTCTTCTTTTTTTATAAAAAAATCAGGAATAACAGGATTACCAGTTTTAGCACTTAATTCATACATTTTTTTAACATGTTCTTTTGCTTTTACATAATCTGGTTCACCTTTGAAAAAAAATCCTGAAAAAAGCACAGTTGGAAGATTTCCAGGCTGTCCACCAATTTTTGTTTTCGATACTTCAACTATTTTTTGCTCCTGAGTAAATGAAAACATAATTTTATTCGCCTCTTTTCTTTACTTTTCCCATATAATCTACAATAATTTTTGAATGAAGTGCTCTTTTATCATCAAGTGTTGTCACTTCAGATGTTATTCTTATAGCAATATAAGACTTTCCAAAACTAGGTGGTGATTTATTTATACATTCCTTTATTTTTTTATCTATTTTAGATGTATCTTTTTCTCCTATCATATCTATTATTTGTATTTGTTCTTGGAAGCGTTTTATTGCTTTTTCATCAATATTTTCAATGTATGGTATCGCACCTGGCGCATTTATGATTCTATTATTTTTATCTATACCATTTTTTGATAACGCAAGTAATGAGTTACCAGAGCGATGTCCTCTAATTTCTTCTCCAGTAACTATAAGATATCTAATATAAGGATTTGAAATTGTGTTTGCAACTATTTTTTCAATCCCAATATTTTCTGTTTTTAAAGGACCATAAATCGCAACTGTATCAGGCGGGGTATATTCTGTGTTTAGGAGTACTACTGCAACACAGCCTATATCTTTGCATGTTGTGAATTCTCCACCCCACGGATAATATTTGTTTTCCATAACATTCATTGTCCCATATAATAATTTATAATAATACTTTTAGTAAACCCATACGCACTTTTATAAATGTTTATCAATTACCTGTTTTCAAGGGATTTTCATGGGGAAAGACGATCTTGATAATGAAATGATTGATAAGCTTGCAGGTGTTGGTCCAGCAACTGCAGAAAAGCTACGTGAAGCAGGATATATCGATGTTATGAGCATTGCTGTTTCTTCGCCGTCTGAACTTGCTGAAGCTGCAGAAATAGGTGAGGCTGTAGCATCAAAAATAATTATGGATGCAAGAAAACAAGCTGACATCGGAGGTTTTGAAACAGGGGCTATGCTTCTTGAGAAAAGAGCAAAAGTTGGGCATTTATCATCTGGTTCAAAAATTTTTGATGAACTACTTGGCGGTGGTTTTGAATCACAAGCAATAATTGAGCTTTTTGGTGAGTTTGGCTCTGGTAAAACGCAAATTGCTCATCAATTATGTGTTATAGTTCAGTTACCTAAAGAACAGGGCGGTATGAACGGTCATGCCTTTTATATTGATACTGAAAACACTTTTAGACCCGAGCGTATAGTTCAGATGGCTCAAGGTTATGAACTAGATCCTGATGAGGTTCTTTCAAAGATTCATGTTGCCAGGGCATATAATTCTAATCATCAGATGCTTTTAGTTGAAAAGGTAAAAGAGCTTTCTAAAGATATACCTGCTCGTTTACTTATTGTTGATTCTCTTACAGCACATTTTAGAGCAGAATACGTTGGTCGTGGTGCTTTGGCAGACAGGCAACAGAAACTCAACAAGCATATGCATGATCTACTTCGCTGGGGAGATTTAAACAATGGAGTTGTATGTGTTACAAATCAGGTATCCTCAAAACCTGATGCATTTTTTGGCGATCCGACAAGACCTATTGGAGGACACATTGTCGGTCATACAGCAACATTTAGGTTATATCTTCGTAAGAGCAAAGGACCTAAAAGGATTGCAAGACTTATTGATTCGCCACATCTTCCTGAAGGTGAAGCAGTGTTCTCAATCAGCGAAAATGGTGTTCGAGACTAGTAAAACAGGAGTAAAATTGCAAAAAACTTAAATGCTTTGATAAGCATTCCTCTGTTGGAGGTAAAATTATGGCATTTGTACATGATGGTTGGACACTTTATACGCGAGAAGTAAAACTTAAAGGTGGAAGAAATCAAACAATTTATTTCTTTAGTAAAAGATCACCAAAGAGCGGCAAGCCCTGTGATAAACCAGATGGCTACACTGTTGGTGTAAATAAAAGAACTGGTCTTCCATATCTAAAAAAGAAATAAATTAAAGTCTAAGAATGGTGGCTGGCTTAAAAATTAGTCAGCCAAACTTCAATTTTTTTATAGTAATTGTTTTTAATTTTATAGTATCATTTTGACGCCCGGGGTTCAAATCCTTTCTCCTGCATAATTTAATAACTATTTTTATAGCTACAAACCAAGAGATTCATACTCCAATCAATTATTTCAAAATTGTAAATTCCATCATATGGAGCATAGACTTCAAAAATATCTCCTTTTGTTAGGCTACTGCTATCATCAGAATCATAATAAATAATATTAGCTTCTATTTCATTATAACCACTAGTACCACTAATCAATCTATAGCCAAGATTTTCAATTTTTATTATACCATAGGTTTGTGTTACAATCCATTTTATCATATTAGCTGTATCATTATAAAAAACGATTTCGCAATTAACAATTGGGGATTGTGATGTATAATATGGCGACCCTGACAGATTAATATATAAAAATACAAACGAAAATAAAAATATAATTATTGTTGAAATAGTACAAATTATTTTTGCATTTTTTGTTTTCATAATATTAAAAAATGTAACACAAAGTAATATTGCAAATCCTGAAGATGTTAAAATTACTGCAGGAATAAATTCCCAATTAAAACCACCAATTAAAAAACTTGTCCAAATAAGGAAAATACCAATACAAATAATAATTAAACCAAAAAAAATACAAATATAATTTATTTTTTTTGAAACTTTCATTCAGTTCTCCTCAATTCTAAAATGGATTAATTATTTATAAATCTGCCTTTGATTTCATATCCAACATGATAAAACATTATTTTTTTATGACTAAACGGGGGTTCAAAACCTTTCCCCTGCACGAGGATAGCACATAAAATTTACAAAGCATTTATTTGAATTCATAAAGGTTTCATTGTTTTTAAATATCTGTTTTTGTTTTAGATTTTCTAGTTTATCATGATTTCAAAGATAGGTTTCCTGGTAAATCCTATTGCAGGTATGGGTGGCAAAGTCGGTTTAAAAGGTACTGACAGGGTCTCAGATAAAGCAAAAAGGCTTGGAGCAAAACCTGTAGCACCTGATAAAGCACTTGAAACACTTGAAGAGTTTATATCTAGTTACTCTCAGAGCGATGAAATAGAGTGGTTTACTTGCTCTGATGTTATGGGATATGACGAGCTTATAGACGCAGGTGCAAAAAAAATTACAGTTGTATACAATTATAATAAAAATAAAACTAACTCTGATGATACTAAAGAAGCCTGTAAAAAATTACTAGAAAAAAATATAGAATTAATCTTATTTTGTGGCGGCGATGGAACAGCAAGAGATATTTACAGTATCATCGGTGATAAAATTCCTATGCTTGGAATTCCTTCGGGCGTAAAAATGCACAGTGCAGTTTTTGGAGTAAATACCTCAGCTAGTGCAAAAATGCTGCATGAATTTGTAAACAAACACCTTACTATAGGTGATGCAGAAATAATGGATCTTGATGAAGAGCTCTACCGAAAAGGTGAATGGAACATCAAGTTATTTGGTATTGCAAAAGGTATCGTTGAGCCAACTTATGTTCAAGTAGGTAAAAGTGTTTTTGAATCTGTAACAGATGATGCTGTAAAAGATGAACTTGCCGAACATATTGAAGATGAATTAAAAGAAAACCCTGGTTTTTTATATTTATTTGGACCTGGTGGAACTATAGATTATATATCAAAGAATCTTGGTTTAGAAAACACATTGCTTGGAATTGATGCTTATTATAATGGAAAAATCATTGAATCTGATTTAAACGAAAAAAAAATTCTAAAGCTTTTAGATAAATACCCAAAAGCAAAAGTTATTCTAAGTCCGATTGGTGCACAGGGTTTTATTCTAGGCCGGGGCAATCTTCAGCTAAGCCCACAGGTTATCCGCAGGATTGGAATTGATAACATACTTGTTATTTCAACACCAAGTAAACTTGCAGCAACTCCTGTAATCCGAATAGACACAGGAGATAAAAATCTTGATAAAATGTTTTTTGAGAAAGAGTTTATAATGGTAATTATAAGCTATCGTCTAAGCAGGGTTATACGCATTCAAAGACAATAATGTCGATAACTTTTAATAGATTCATATAATACACGGAAATCCACTAAGAATTAATACACAAATTATGGGGGAAAATATCTTATGAAACGAAATCCAACAGC
>CAZFAZ010000068.1:0-20145 GCA_964517155.1 uncultured Thermoplasmatales archaeon | reverse complement strand
AAACATAACGTTTTCTGCAACAATATCTGCGTTATGATTTTTAGAAAGTAAATCTAAAATAAAGACTTTTTTTGTATCAATATTGTTTCTTTTATAGTTTGTAAGAAGATTAGCATAAGGCCTACTGGCAGAAATAACCATGCCTGAATCATTTTTCTCAGTAAGTATTTTAACTGCTGCCAGAGCAACTTGAAACACGTTATCTGCACATGTTTCAATAAGTACAATAGAATCTTCAGGAAGATCCTTTAATTCAGATACTAGTTTTTCGATATTAATCATATTTTTTCACATTTTTTAAACAATTCAATTTATTATTCTATGATTTCTATAATATTTATATCTTGCTATGGTTTTAACGCAATTCTCCCCTTTTTTAAACCAATTGTAGCTGACTAAAAACAAATTTTACTATAAAAACCTAGGCTTTTAAGTGCATACGCCAGGCTTTATAACATCTCTTGAATATTTTTTATTAGAATCTGAAACATTAATGATGTCATCAGCATAAGACGAAATATCCTTTACAAATCTTTTAGAAGAAAGTTCTTCAGATACATTGAAAAGAATTAACAAATTATCAAAATGTTTGCTGTTTTTTAGTTCAATTAATGTTTTTGCTAATTTTTTAATCTCAGATTCTTTTTTATAAAGAGCAATAGTAGTTAAAGAATCAATAAAAACAAACTTTTTTTCACCCTTTAAATCTTTGAGACAATCAGTAATTTTTTTGCATAATTTATCATTATCAAAAGAAGATATATTTACAAAATCTTCTTTGGAATTTGCACAATCAATAATTACAACGTTATCGTTGTTAATCTCATATTTATCAAATAAATTATAAATATTTTCAAAAGGCCGCTGAAAACTAAGATAAATGCCTTTATAGCCTTTTTCAGTAAGACATTTAACAGAAGCACTACTTGCAACAAAGTAATCATCTGAAGGAAGTTCCAATAAAAAGGTTCCACTTTTGTTATTTTTGCAGATATTATTTGTAAACGAATCATTTATTAGATGATTTTTAGCTTCATCCTCACCATAATACTTATCTGTTTTAAGCATCCCTATCAATATATGTAAGTATATATATAATATATAAAGATTCCTGAAGCAAATTAGCAAAATTATTTAATATCAATAGCGCCAAAAACTTCTTGGTCAGGATGCACTACTATTCCTTTATCTGTAATCTGCATTGCAACAATTTTCTTTTCATGTGTTTCACCACGCATCTTTAGAACTTCAACAGCATTTTCTCTGATATTGTTTTTTCTTATACTGTAAAAAACAATAACACCATCTGCTAAAAATTCTTCAACACCTGTTGGTGAAAAAACCTCAGGAATTTGTTTAGTCTCAGTTATCAAAAAATTTGTGCTGCCAATTTTTTCAAAGAATCTAAATAAGCGCTCTATGTAAAATCTATATGATTGTTCTTTGCCTTTAAATGTAGATGAAATAGATGTAAGTGAATCAATAATAATAAAATCTGGTTTAAAACCAGTTTCTTCAGTAACTGCAAGTGGCTCCAGCTCCATAAGTAAAGGATCTACATCCTTTGTCATCATTGCTTGGATTTCTCCACCTATTTTACTGTCTTTGTCGTAATAATATATTTCACTTGTTAAAAAACGTCTGATTTTTATTTTTCCTGATTGTATAAGTTTTTCAGGGTCCCAGCCGAATTCATCCATATGTTCTATTAATTTTTCTTTTGATTCTTCAAAACTCATATAATAACAATTTTTACCTTGAGCGGCTTGATGTGCAAGTAATTGTAAACAAAAAATTGTTTTACCTGACCCTGTACCACCTGCAAGAATAACAGGCGATCCTTTTGGTATGCCATGTTTGAATAATTTATCAAAACCAGGTATGCCTGTTTTTATGTATTCTTTTTTTGTAGACATTTTATTTTCTCCTCTTTTTAAGAGATTTTTGAAAGTTTTCTTCCCCCACAGAATTATTTTCCTTTATAAGTTCGTGCTTTATATTTATTTTGGAATTGATATTTTTTTGGTTTTTTCTATATTTATCAGTTTTTTTAAATAGGTTTGTACAACAAACTTTAAATATGAAGATATTTATATAAAATTATACTATATAAAAATGAGGCTTGATATAAAATGAAAAAAATACCTGCTATGACTATAAGCTTGATACTAATAATATCAATATTATTACCAGTAGCATCAGCATGTGAAATACCAACTGAAATAAAATCTAATGGATTAACAGCTTTGTCAATAGGCAGCCCTGAAGATGCAATTATATTAGAAAAAACAATAAAAAACGATGAAAACTGGGTAAACACATATAATACTCATCCTTGCGAAAAAATACGTTTCAGAATAAAAGTAACATATCATGATTGGGATGGAGAACCTTCATACCCTGGTGAAACCAATGGATACATGCTTAAAGACATAACAATAACTGATATACTTCCCTCCGAGCTTGAATATAAAGGAAATTCAAATTACGAACCATCAACTATCTCAACAGATAAAAGAATAATAACCTGGGATTTTTATGATCTAAGCGATATACTATATGATGGCGATAGTATAATCGTTGAATTTGATGCAATGGTAATGGCAACAGGTACACTTGTAAACAACGTAGAAGTAAATGCTATAGAAAGCTGCTACGGACAAGAACGTAATGCCAGTGCACAGGCAACAGTTATATCTGAATGCGATGACCCTGACTGTTATGATACCAGATACAAAGACGTAGATGGCGATGGAAATTTAGAAGAAGCAATAGATAAAAATGTTGATTTTTCAGATGGATATGAATTTTATAAAGATCCAGATGGCTCTTCAAACGCAGTTAAATCACTTGATGGCGATGGAGACGGAAAAATTGATCATTTTATAGATATTGGGACAGATAACGGACAGTATCTGCGTTACTGGGATCCAGATGATAATATTCTAAGCAACGTTTTCATAACTGATGTAGACTACGATGGAACATATGAATGGGTCTATGACAGCAACGGAGATGGAAAACCAGATAAATACTACGATCCAAACGACGAACAAATCCATCCATATATTGTATTTACACTTACAATAAACATTGAAGGAGAAGGCACTGTTATAAAAAATCCAGATGGCGAGTTATTCCTTGAAGGATTTACAGTAGATTTAGAAGCAGTACCATTAATTGACTCAGATTATGTATTTGATCATTGGAGCGGAGATCTTTCAAGTGATAATTCAACAGAAACAATTGTTATGAATGAAAATAAAACAATAACTGCACACTTCACAGGAAACGGTGGAGAAAAACCAACCGTAAAAATTACAAAACCTGAAGCTAACCATTTATATTTCTTTAATATAAAACTTAAAGAACTTGATAATAAAACCGAAATAATTGGCCCTATAACAATAAAAGTAAAAGCAGAAAGCGATAATGAAATAGAAAAAGTAGAGTTTTATATAAATGGAGAACTTAAACACACTGATAACTACGCGCCGTATACATGGCTCTGGCTTTTCAAACCAAAAGGTGAAAAAGAAAACTTTACAATTAGTGTAAAAGCATATGATAAAGAAGGCAACAATAACACAGATAGTATAAATGTTATACGATCACAGTTTACTCCAATTCGCGATCATAAACGCCTTGCTGCAGCATTAGTCGCAGGTCTTGGAATTACTTATCTTTTAAGAAATAGAAACAAAGACACAGGTGAAGAAATTCCTGTAGAGCCAGATGACGGCGATGGCATAGATGATGATTCAAATACTCTTCCTGAAAATGATACAACAGAAACAGATGACGGCCAAACCGAGCCATCAGATACAACAGGTGGAGAAGAAGACGGTTTATTCTGGTACATAGTCTCAGGATTAGGCACTACAATTACTACTGCGTTAGGATTATTATTCTTCAGGAGGAAGATATATGTTTAAAGATAAAAACATGCCACCGGGAATAAGCTTATTTTTAGTATTATTCTTGTTATTTGAAATATACTATTTCTTCTTTGACTACTTATTTGCAGGATTATATCCATTTCATGGATATACACTTGAATCACTTGGATATATACCATATACTGGTGTAACCCTTTTCTTATACATTGTTGTAGTATTTTCACTGTATAAGATAATACAAGGTTTTATACTACGTGAAGACTGGGCTAGAAAATTTGCAATACTATTTAGCATATGGGCAAGCATATGGCCTATTTGGGCAATAATAATTGGAAACAGAGTCTTTGAAAACATAGTATTTTTCGCAATATATGTATTTATTGTTCTGTATCTGATGAGTTCATATGTAAAACAATACTTTGAAAAAATCAAAGTTTTCACATATGGCCCTTATACTTTGTACACCAGACAAGTAGATCTAAAGAACACAGGCAAATTAATAGACATTTATTTCTTTAGCTCGCATACTCCAAAAAGTGGTACGCCCTGTGATATGCCTGAAGGCTACGAAGTAGGTGTAAACCAAAAAACTGGTATGCCATATCTTCAGAAAATAGGCAAACCAAAAATTTTCAAATATGGTGATTATACTCTTTACACAAGAAAAGTTCAGCTTAAAAACGTTGGACGCCAAATTGATATTTATTTCTTCTGCAAAGGTAAGCCAAAAAGTGGTACAGCTTGTGTTATGCCTGATGGTTACGAAGTAGGGGTAAACTCTAAAACTAAACTGCCGTATCTTAGAAAGAAAGGTAAAAAACCGGTTAAGAAACAGGAGCCTTCTAAAGTTGAGGTGCCAAAAGCTAAAAAATCTGAGCCAAAAGGCGAAATAGTATATAAAAAACCTGCAAACGTAATATATGTTGTAAACAAACCTCAACCGGGTCAAGTAAGAGGTGACTGGGCAGTAAGAAGCCATGGTAAAATATTTAGCCATCACAGGACACAAGAAAATGCTATAAAAGCAGCCAAAAAGATTGCAAAAGAGCGCGGTGCAACAGTTTTAGTTCAATCGACAAGTGGCGCTTTCAGAGACGGATTTAAACCTAAAAAATAATTTTTCTATTCTTTATTTTTAATACATAAATTCTATATATCATCAGATGTAAGAACGACATGTTCAACAACAGTATTCTCCGCATTATCTTTTTCTATATATCCATTTATAACAGTACCCTCGATGATAGTTTCTACTCCGCCTTCGGAAACATATGATCTTTTTATTACTCTTTGTAATATTTCCCCAATTTGTCCATTTCGTTCTGTGATAATTTCAATTATACATTCAAGAGTTCCGTTGTTATCACTGCCGCCTTCCTCAATTATTATCTCATCGTTTGCAGCCCCAACTTCTCCATTTTCATCGATTATTGTTTCTTCATTTAGAGTTGCTCCTTCTTCACCATTTATATCTATAGTTTGTTCATCATCCAATGCGGCATCTTTAGATATATCTAGTATATTGTTATTTATTGCTTCATCACTATTGTACGATGAAGTATCTAAAAATCTATCCAACATTTTATAAAAAGCTGAGTTTTCCCCAAATTTTTCACATATTCTTTGTTTATAAGACGAAAATGAAGCAGTACTTGTTGATGCAAAAAGTAGTACTATAAATAAAATAGATAACATTAACATGTATTTCTTTATCATTTCATCCACCAAGTATCGCTATTTCTTATTAATTGTATAAAAAGCTATCTTGTCAAAATAGCAAAATGGGAAATTATTCTTTGGTTTTTCTTTAAATTTAAAGCTAATCAATCTGGTTATTAATCAAAAAAACAAAATTCATGATAGTTACTCTTTAGTAACTAATATAGATTTAAATGCTGATTTTCTGTATTTTTATTAAGTATACTTTACGATTTACCTCAAAATCTCTCTTTTTATTTTTATAAATCTCTTTTTATGATATTGAACAATTGTTACCCATATTTTCAATTAGAAATAAAAATAATTTAATTTTTAACTAAGAAGAGGTTTATAAAAGACTAGCTGTTTTTGAAATATTGTTTTAGGTGGAGAAAAATGTATCAAAAAAACCCAGAATTTGAAGAACCGGAAGATAATACAATAATTTGGCGATATGTAGACTTCACAAAGTTTATATCATATTTAGAAAAAAATGCATTATTTTTTGTTCGAAGTGATCAATTATCTGATAAATATGAAGGAAAATTTACCGAGGCAGACATAAAACTTTGGGAAGATGCACTAAAAACTAAGACAAAATTGAATCATATGGAAATATATGAAAGATTCAGAAAAAATATTAACATAAGCAGCTGGCATATAAATGCTATTGAATCAGTTGCCATGTGGGAAATATGCCTTCAAAGCAATGAAGGTGTCGCCATAAAATCAACATTTAAACGATTAAAAGATAGCTTCAGCCTTCATAAAGAAGATGAAATTTTTATCGGTAAAGTAAAATACATTGATTATACAAGGGATATTACAACTAAAGGAAACATCTTCAATCCATTTTTATATAAACGCAAAGCCTTCGAACATGAAAGAGAGTTACGTGCAATTATCATGAAATCTTCCCCGCAAGAGGAAAGAATTGGAAAGCATATTTCATATGTTGATCCAAAATGGTTTGGAATTCATGTTAAAACAGATTTAAACATCTTGATCGATAAAATTGTTGTTTCTCCTAGTGTTCCTGATTGGTTTATAGATTTAGTCCGATCTATTGTTAAAAAATATCAACTAAATAAAAAAGTTGAACAATCTGAACTATCTAAAGAACCACCATATTAAATTTTTTTTTATTCTTTTTTTGATTTTTTCTGTTTTAAATAAAACATAGTTTATTTCACGGGAGAAGTTTTCCTCAAGTTTTTTAATGTTAATTATCATTTTTTTCTCATTTACTGTACCTATGATAAATAAGTCTATATCACTATGCATACCTGCTTCTTCCAAGTTAGATAGCTCTCTGCGGATGGAGTTTATGTTTTCATCTGTGTTTCTAACAAGTTCTCTTATGTACATTTCTTTGTCCGGATTCATAAAGAATAATGTGAGTAGTTTGACTCTTGTTTTAGATGTAATTAAGCGCTGAAGCATGGATACAAAATGTATTCAGTTGAATAAAATTTTTGCTCATTTCCAATTTGATGTGTTCAAAATATATCTATTTCATTTCTGATTTTTTTTAAATTCTTTGTCTGTTGACTTTTTCTGTTATAATTCTAATCTGAAAAATTTAAAAAAAAGTTATGTGTTAGATTGCAATCTGGCATAATGCTACAGATTGCATTTAACCAAAATATGGTTGTAAATCATATGGGTACTTTTTAACACACTATTACGTTTATTGCTCTTAGCCCTCGTTCTGACTCTTCTATTGTGTACTCAACTGAATCATCTGGATTAATATCTGTTTCGGTTGGTAATGCTGTAGAGTGAACAAAGACGTCTTTTCCATCTTCGCCTTGGATAAATCCAAAACCTCTGATTGGGTTGTACCATTTTATAGTTCCTTTCATTTGTTTTCACCTCCTTAGATTATATCATCTAATGTGTATAAAAGATTAAAAATTAAAAATCTCGATAGCTCGTAAAAAAACGAAAAATGAAACTCTCAGCTTTATTTCTTTCTAGAGAGGTATAGCTACGACTTATCTTAAATAACTATGTATTGCAATGGTTTTTGGCATATTAATAACTGTTTTTCCTCTTAAATCATCAATTTATTTTTTATTTATTGATTATGGTATTATATGATGATATTGCTTTTTTTGATAATTCATTTGTTTTTCTTGTATTAAATCTAAAATCAAGAAAGATTGGATAATAGATATATCTTTTAATTTGGCTTTATTTCATATTTGTTTTTCTTTGCCTTTTCAGCAGGTAGTCCAAATATTCTAACTTCTACTTTCTTTTTTAATCTAGACTTGCGTAGCCTATCACGCATTTCACTAATTCTTTCATCCATATGTCTTTCAAAATCGCTGCTCATTTTTTTCTCTTCACTTCTACCATTTTCTTTTCATTTCCATTCTTTCAGCATTATCGTCTTTTTTATCAGTATCTATCTTTGTTTTCTCCATGTAATCTTCTAAACAAAATTTACAAATAGAAACAATTTCTAATCCATTGGAACCCTTTGTATAATGAATGGTTATGTCCTCAGCTTGAAAAACTTTAGCACATTGATTACATATATATTTCATTTATTTTGCCTCATTTTTTCTTATTATTTTTTATGTAAAAATTCATCATGTAAACTATTTGTCTACTATATGGTCTTTCTTCTTCTTTCGCGAGTTTTTTGATGAGCGCGTTTTCTTCTTTTGTTAAAGAAATGTTCATTCTTATTCTTTTTACCATGTTTTACACAAATATGTAATAATTTTACACACATATATACCTTTGTACACAATGATATATACTACTTAGCATATACTATTATCATCCAACAAATTTTGGAAAGGACAGGTGAAATCAATGAATATAAACAGAGAATTTACAGTCTTTGAAAACGATAGGGACTATATTATAAGAAAACGACTTCAAGCATTAGAAGAAGATGACTTTCGAAGAGCAAAGTTTACAAGATTAGATGGATGAGTTATACATCTAACATTGAAAACTAGGAAAGCGATATAATCAAGAGATATTAAGGACGATTATATCGTCCAAATCTCACATTTTTTTTAAAGTTAGTTAATACTCAAAAATAGATATTGGAGATTAAAACACCTACATAATGTGCAAGAATAATTACTAAAACACCAATTGCTAAATGTTCAAAAACAACATGTACAACCCGATCTTTGTTGTTTTTTGCAATAAAATAACTAAAAATACAAAGCAGAGAAAAACCCCAAAAAACACAAATCAATGTAGCATATTTTAAATCAAAAAACAAAACAGGTAAAACAAAAGATACAGCAATTACAAACTTACAAAAGAAAGTAGAAAAAGTTGATTCCCAAATTTCTCTATTACTATGCCTATTTTCAGATTCTTCAGATATATGAATTCCCATAGCATCAGATAAAGAATCAGCAATAGCAATAGTTAAAATACCTCCGATTACTGCAAGCTTTGAATTAGTGCCCGAGCTGAGACCAGCTAACAAACCTAAAGTAGTGATAATCCCAGAGGTAATACCAAAACTAAAACCTACCTGCAAAGAATGTTTCATTATAAAAAAACAAAATAATTTATTAGTATAAAAAAAGTGTGAATTTTTATTCGAAAAATATTAAAACAAGTCAAACATATGCCCCAAAACATGGCAGTAACAATAGATGAAGAAAAATGTACAGCATGCGGAGCATGTGTAGATGCATGTCCAGTAGCTGCACTAAAAATAGATGGAAAAGCAAAAGTCGACCCAGACGTCTGCATTGATTGTGGTACATGTGTTGATGAATGCCCAGTAGAAGCAATATCATTATAAAAAACAAGAAATCCTCCACAGAATCGCGGGGATATTCTTTTCATTTTTTTAATTAGTAGAATATTTTATACAAATTTTAACTAGTTCATCAGGACATTTTTCAAGTTTACCTGTTTTAACATAATTTTTCAAGCGATTAAGCCAAAAAGGACTGTACTTACAATTATTTACAACTTCTACAAATTTAATCACAATGTCCATTGTACTAGGGTGCAAAAAATGCTCCATTTCACATGCATCTTTTTCAGCTGTTTTTTTATCAACGCCCAATAAAACTAAAAATTCCATTAATTTATCATGTTTTTTCTTGGTTTCAACTGCTAATTTTCTACCTTTTTTTGTTAAGGTTGCACCACCATATTTCTCGTAATCTACAAAACCTTCATCACTAAGTTTTTGTAAAACCTCTGTTACACTTGCAGGATTAATCTCTAAAGCATTTGCAATATCATTTGTATGAACCTTATTTTTTCCTTCTTCAAGATCATATAAACGCTCTACATAATCTTCAATTGTTTTTTTTCTCAAATTATCACACGCCTAATAAAACAATTTTCATAACAAATCCAACAGCAACTGTAGTGAAAGCCATAATAATTGTGGATTTAATCATATCTTTTATACCAAGTTCTCTTATGAGAACTGCAAAAGTTGCAACACATGGGAAATAAATAGTAAGCATAGTTGCAGCGATTGTTAACTGCATTGGACCCATTCCATCAATTGTCAAAAGCATTCCTGTAGCAATATCTTTTCTTAAAAACCCTATAACAAGAGCGGTACTTGCTTCCCCAGGTAATCCAAAAAGTCCTTGCATAACAGGGGCAAGAACTGTTCCCAACCATTGTAAAAAGCCAATTGCATACAATACATTTATGATTAATACTCCTAAAAATAAAAAAGGAATAGCTTCTTTTAAAAACCATCTAATTCTCATCCAAGTTTTTTTAAATGTAGCTTTCAAATCAGGTTTTCTATATGGGGGAATTTCAAGGAATATTTCAGGAGAATCGCCCTTTACAACTTTATTCAGTATCAGACCAAGAGCTACATATAAAATCCCTAAAGTTAAAAATACAATTCCGATGTAAAAAACACCAAATTTACCAAGTATTCCAAAAATCATTGCAAGTTGTGCCATACATGGTATTGCTATTGCAAGAAGTGTTGCAGAAATAAACCTTTGTTTACGTGTTTCAAGAGTTCTTGTAGCAAGTGCTCCAGGAACGTTACAGCCAAGGCCTAGAAACATTGGAACAATACCGTGTCCATGCATTCCAAGTTTATGAAAAACATTGTCAACAAGCGTTGCAAGCCTGGGCAGATATCCTGTATCTTCTAGAATTGACAACATAAAATAAAAGGCAATAATATAGGGTAAAACTACAGCAATTGGAACATATAAACCAGTAGTTAAAACTCCTAAAGATTCAATAAATTCAATCTCTACACCGTATTCTCCAAGCAGTAAAATATGTAAAAAGTTATCACCGATTATTTCACTTAATCTTTCTAAAACAGGTGAATAATAATTAGTAAAGATAGGATCTAAAACATATTCGATTAAAGTTTCACCGATTAATCTAACAACCAAAAACGCGCCTATTATAATTGCCAGTGAGATTGGTATTCCTGTTATAGGTTTAATTGTTAAATCCTCTAATCTTTCTCTTAGTTTGTGATGTTTATGCTCTATTTTTTCAACTTTTTTTATAATTTGGCCTATTTCAATCCATCTTGCTTCTTCAATTGTTGGCTTTATTTTTTTTGGGGATTTTGCTTTTTTGATTTTATCAACTAATTCTTTTATTCCTTCTCCAGTGATTGCAACAATTGGGATAACTGGAACTTCAAGCATCTTTTCCATTTGCTTTTCATCTATGTATATGCCAAGATGTTTTGCTTCATCCCATAAGTTCAGAGCAATTATTATGGGTATATCTCTTTCAAGTAATTCTAAAGTTAAGTATAAGTTTCTCTCTAGATTTGTTGAATCGACTACATTAATTACTACATCTGCGTCTTTTAGCATTTTTAATGCTACTTCTTCAGCTTTGTTTGAAGGATCTAGTGAATATGTTCCAGGTGCATCAATGATATCAACTGGATTTTTATCGAGCCTCATTTTACCTTTTGAAAAATCTACAGTTGTTCCAGGGTAGTTTGATGATATTACGTTTGCACCTGTTAATCTGGAGAAAACTACGCTTTTACCGACATTTGGATTTCCCATTAAAACAATTTTTTTAATCATAATTCCTCAACATATATCTTATTTGCCATTCCTCGACCCATTGTCATTTTACAGTTTCCAATGGATATTGTCAGTGGTCCTCTGAAAGGTTGTTTTGATACAATTTCTATTATTTGTCCTTCTCTTAAACCCATCACACACATTTTTCTGTTAAACTGGTGTCCACCTTGAATTGATACTATTTTTGCTTTCTTTTTTTGGGGTAGTTGAATAAGCGATATTATTTTTTCATTCATTGATATCACATTTTTAGGTATGCCTAAATAGTATTATATCAAAAATAGTTTATATAGATTTTGGTATGCCTAAAAATCTTAGAAAAAAAACAAAAAAAAGAAAGTTTTTATGCAACGTTTACATCGTTACAGAGATAAACATCTTGAATTGCATTAAGAAGTTTAACCCCTTCTTCCATAGGTTTCTGAAACGCTTTACGACCAGATATAAGACCAGTACCACCAGCGCGTTTATTAATTACCGCGGTTCGAACTGCTTGAGCAAAATCATTTTCTCCAGATGCTCCACCACTATTTATCAAGCCAATTCTACCCATATAACAATTTGCAACTTGATAACGAGTCATATCAACAGGATGATCGCTGCAGAGTTTTTCATAAGCCTTTTTATCCATTTTACCAAATTTTACACTGTCTTTATTTAACGCAAGATACCCGCCATTATTAGTCGGAAGCTTTTGTTTAACAATATCTGCCTCAATTGTAGCGCCCAAATGATTAGCCTGACCAGTTAAATCTGCAGATGCATGATAATCTATCCCACCAACTTTAAAGCTAGAGTTACGCAAATAACACCAAAGAATTGTAGCCATGCCTAGTTCATGAGCCCATTTAAATGCCTTGCTAACCTCAATTATCTGACGACTTGATTCCTCAGAGCCAAAATAAATAGTTGCACCAACTGCTGCAGCACCCATATTCCATGCTTGTTCAATGTCTGCAAACATAATCTGATCAAAAGTATTAGGATAAGTTAGTAGTTCATTATGATTAATCTTGACAATAAATGGTATACGATGGGAATATTTTCTAGAAACCATGCCAAGAACTCCAAGTGTTGAAGCAACTGCATTACAACCACCTTTTATCGCAAGCTCTACAATTTTTTCAGGATCAAAATAAATAGGGTTAGCTGTAAAACTTGCAGCAGCACTATGCTCTATACCTTGATCAACAGGTAAAATGCTGACATATCCTGTGCCGCTAAGCCGACCATGATTATAAATAGATTTAAGATTACGAAGAACAGGCGTTGGCCGGTCTGAATCCACAAAAATACGATCGACAAAACTAGATCCTGGTACATGTATAGATTCCTTTGGAATCCTTGGGTTATTAAAATTTAAAAGATAATCTGATTCATTGCCTAAAAAATTTTTAATAGTTTCTATTTTACTACTGCTCATATAATTACTAATCTCCTCAAGTTCTTGCATAAATAATCATATCTCCTAATAAAAAAGAATATTTGTAAGCTGAAAAACTTATTGGTAAAAAAATTTAAATTTTTCCGTCTTTGTATCTTTTACCAAGTACCTCAAGCATGTCTTCTGTCATCGATTCAAGTGTATACGAAGGTTTCCAACCCCATTCTTTACGAGCAGTACTATCATCAATGCTTTGAGGCCAAGAATCAGCTATTGCTTGCCTGAAATCAGGTTTATAATCAACTTTAAAATCGGTTATATGTTTTTTAATTTCAGCAGCAAGCTCACCTGCACTAAAACTCATACTGGCCATGTTAAAGTCACAGTGGTGTTTAAGTTTTTTAATATCTGCATTCATTAAATCAAGAGTACCTTTTATACAGTCAGGCATATACATCATTGGAAGTTTTGTATCTTTTTTCAAAAAACAAGTATATTTTTTGTTTTTTATCGCCTCATAAAAAATTTCAACTGCATAATCTGTAGTTCCACCGCCTGGAAGGGTTTCATTGCTGATTATGCCAGGATAGCGAATGCCCCTAACATCTACTCCGAAACGCTTAAAATAGTAATCCCCAAGTAATTCTCCAGCAACTTTTGTAACACCATACATTGTTTTTGGTTTTAAAATTGTGTCATTAGGAGTGTTAACCCTGGGTGTTTCAGGTCCAAAAGCAGCAATACTGCTTGGTACAAAAACGCGTGTCATATCATATTCATGAGCTATTTCTAGGATATTATACATCCCATTAATGTTTACATTCCAGCATAAAAAAGGTTTTTCTTCACCTACTGCAGAAAGTATTGCAGCCATATTATAAATCGTGTCTATATCATATTTTTTAACAGTTTTTTGTACAGATTCTTTATCAGTTATATCTAGATATTCAAAAGGACCAGAGTTAAGTAATGTATCACTAGGTTTAGTTTTACGACCGCATGCAACAACATTATCATTTCCATGTTTTTCTCTTAAAGCCATTGTAAGTTCTGATCCGATTTGACCTACAGCGCCTGTAACAAGTATTTTTTTCATTTCTTTTTTTGCCATAAAATTTAGTTCCCCCAGTATAAACTAGTCGAATAACGGCTATAGAAATCAGGTATACATACTTTACTGTTTTTTAGTAAAAATAAAAAAATAAGAAAAATAGGAGGAGGAATATTTTAAAATTAAGATCCTGCTTCTGACTCAAGATGAATCCATATAGTACCAGTCATTGTTCCAATTTGTTGTACTGATTCAGGAATATCTAATGTTACCTGAACCCAGACGAAATCTGATATGCTGCTAACTGCGTTATTGTTGTCTATAGAATATCTTACATGTGCTGTTTCATCCCAAGTTGTGTTTACGCTGTAGTTTGTTCTGTTAGATACATTGTAACACATATCACTTGAGTTTTGATTACCTGCGGCGAGTATCCATGCTGTTGTGTTAGTTGCATTTACTATTGTATTGTTATTCCACATGAAAACAGTACTTGGATCGTTTGCTGTTGAATTTGCGTTAGCCGTTCTGTTTCCATGTAGCCATATTTTCATGTATGTAAAATTAGCTGATGATATGTTTATATGTGTAATATTTATAGGATAAAGTTCTTCATTTACAATTCCAAATGCGGCTGAATAAGTCCTAACCATGTTTGTAGAATATACATCACCTAGATGTAGTGTTACCTGTACATTGGTTGTATTGCTTCCAGCTACTCTTAGAACACGCACACCATCACTTGCGTTATCTGATCCGATGTATCTAATAGATGCATCAGACGGGTGGACAATCGTATATGAATAACCTACTTTTGTTACGGCATATTGCGTAGCTGTAATCATATTCAAAAATAAAAAGAGAACAGCCAATATCAAATATCTTTTTTTTACTTTCATTTCCTTTCACCTTCTTTTCCATTTCCATCCTGCTATCTTATAGCAAGATAGTCTTTAGCATGTATACTGTTCTCAAGTTACAATATAAAAAGATTTGGCGTTAAAAAACCAAAATGACAAAATGACAAAAATAGATAAAAAAAGATTATTAACAGAAGAAAACAATTTTAATTTACAAAAGCCCTGCTTTGGAAACCAAACTAGGAATTATATCCTCCCAAAACAAAGCAGTAATATGAATACCAGAAACGCCCTTAATTTTCTTAATCTTTTTAATAAGTTCTAATGAAATATCAAAACCTTCTTTTGCAGGATCACTAGAATTTTTCATCCTATTATAAATCTCATCAGGAATATCAACACCAGGGACATGAAACTTCATCCGCTCACACATCTTAAGCGACTTAAGAGGAGTCACACCCGCAAGAATAAAAACTTTTTTATCCAAACCTCTAGAACAAACCTCATCCATCCAACAACTAAAACGCTGAAGATTAAAAACACTTTGAGTCTGAATAAAATCAACACCTGCAAAAATCTTTTTTTCAAGTCTATCGACACGAAAACTTAGTGGATCTGCAAAAGGGTTTGCAGCACCACCAATAAAAACACTAGGATTGCCAAATTTTATCTTATCACCACTCTGAAAAACACCTTTATCACGCATATCTTTAACAATCTTAATAAGCTGAATAGAATCCAAATCAAAAACACCACGAGCGTTAGGATGATTACCGAAACACTGATGATCACCTGTTACAAACAAAATATTTCTAACACCAACAGCACAAGCACCAAGAACATCGCTCTGAAGTGCAATACGGTTACGGTCGCGACAAGTCATTTGCATAACTGGTTCAAAGCCCAAATTTAACAAAATGACACTACCGCCAAGACTAGACAATCTAACAACTGCAGTTTGATTATCAGTTACATTAAAAGCATGAGCATAACCTTTTACAATATCTGCTTTTGCTTTTATTTTTTCGCTATCACAACCTTTAGGAGGACCTATTTCTGCGGTAACTGCAAAACCTTTTGTTTTCAAAACTTTTTCAAGATTACTTTTATATTCCAAAACATTTCACCTCCGCATAACCAAAGATTTAGACCAGTTCTTAGGTTCAACAATTTTTTTCAAAGAATCAAGTTTGCCCTGTTTTTCAAGTTTTTTGATTATAACATCCCATATACATTCCAAATCTTCTGAAACTTCACATTTACCATTTATAGAGCCACCACATGGACCGTTTAACATATTTTTAGGACATCTAGAAATTGGGCACAAACCTTCAAATAAATACAGGATACATTCACCACAAAGATTGCAGCGTTTCTCAAAATCATCAGCACGTTTAATTTCACCAAGAAAAAGAGTATCCAAACCAGGAATAACTGGAATGTCTTGTATTATTTCTGCAACCGTTTGAACCCCATTTCCACAGGCTAAAACAAGAATTTTCTTTGCTTTTTTAATCTCTTCTTTATATTTTTTTAAAATACGTTTATCATTTAAAAAATGACACGCAGGATCAAGTACAACCCAACCAGTAACACTAATATTTCTATCTTTTAAAACAGAAAGCATCTCTCTAATTTCATTTTCTCCTCCAGTATGACAAATAGTTGCGCATTGACTACAGCCAATTATAAAAACAGGGTCTTTTTTAATTAAACAAAGAACACTTTCTAAATCCTTATTTTTTGTAATTATCATATTTTTTTAGATACAAATCTTTGATATAAGCATTTTCATTAAAAACACTGAAAGGAAACTTCTAAATAACAACCCTATATTTACAGGTTTAAATTAATTTAAAATAAGAAAAAACCCGGAGGAATAACTATGTTAGATGACCTAAAAACCATAGAGAAAATCGACAAATCAGGTATGCTAAACGATGTATCAAACTTTCCAAAACAGATACAAGAAGCAGAACAACTAGTAGAAAACTCAAATGTTACAAGTATGTATAAAATCGACAACATTATCATAAGTGGTATGGGTGCATCTGCTATATCTGGAGATATCATCCAAAGTCTTTTGAGAGATAAAATAGATATTCCGATCTTTGTAACAAGACAATACGATCTGCCAAAATGGGCAAATAAAAACACACTTGTTTTTTCTCAAAGTTACTTCGGAAACACCGAAGAAACACTTAGCACATTTAAACATGCTCATCAAAAACATTGTAAAATAATTGCTATTGCATCAGGTGGAAAACTACAGGAATACTCTGAAAAAAGAGAAGTTGCTTTTATAAAAACACCTGCAGGTATACAACCAAGAGCAGCAACTGGTTACATACTTTTTTGTTCTTTATATGCTTTTAAAAAAGTAGGATTATTAAACAAAGATATAGATAATGAAATTCAAGAAACAATACATGTTGTAGAAGAAGTTAAAAACAACAATAAAAAAGATATTTCTGAAGAAAAAAATCTTTCAAAACAACTTGCAAAAAAAATTTTTAATAAAATACCTCAAGTATATGGATGGGATTTTTATACACCAATTGCCAAGCGATGGTGTACCCAGATTAACGAGAACAGTAAGTTAATATGTAGATATGATGAAATATCAGAATGCAATCACAATGACATAGTTGGATGGTCTATGAATCCAGAAACTTCAAAACAATTTGCATGTATTTTATTTAGGGATCATGAAAACGAATCAATATATATGATAAAACGCTTAAATTTCATGAAAAAACTTTTCCAGGATGTAGCAGGGGCTACAATTGAAATACCAATATATGCAAAAAGGCGACTTGCAAAAATGATGTATGCGATGTATCTTGGTGATTTTACAAGTTGCTATCTAGGGATATTGCGAAATATTGACCCTACGCCGATAGAAGCAATAAGAGAGTTAAACGAAGAACTAGCAAAAATATAGTCTTTTTTTCTTTTGACGATTTTAAAGTAAATTTAAATAATTACTATTGCATTCAACACGTGATAGATTTAGAGGAGAAAAAACAATATTAAAATTAATTTTATACAAAAAAATATAATTAGGATGCTTTATGTTAGAAGAATCCAATAAAAAATCTTTTCAAACGCAAAAAAAGGATGTACCTTCCAAATCATCAGATTATGATCGTTATAAAACCCTTTTTGAATCAATTAATGCAGCAGCCTTTATAACCACTCTGGATGGAAAGATAAAAGAATCAAATCTTAAATCATGTGATCTTTTTGGCTACGGCTGGGAAGAATTTAACCAGATGAATATTGAATCTATTTTTCCTGAAAATGTTGACTGGCGTTCTTTACTTGAAGAAATCATTTCAAAAGGCGGTATGAATTTTGAAAGTCAAAACATTAGAAAAAATGGAACAAAATTTCCTGTTGCAATAGATACTTCTTTATTCACACTTGATAAAAAACCAGTTTTACTTAGTTTAGTTTGGGATATCACTGATAGAAAACTTGCAGAAGTACAACTTCGTGAATCAGAACAGCGCTATCGCTGTATTTTTGATAACAGTGCTGTAGCAATAATGCTTACAGATGACCAGGAACGTATTGTATCTTGGAATAAATACACTGAAACCCTTTTGAATATGGGTGAAGACGAACTATTAAACAAACCTGTCTCAATGCTTTATCCACCTCAAGAATGGGCAAAAATACGTTCTGAGCGTATCCGTGAAAAAGGTATGCAGCATCATTTAGAATCAAAGATGTATACAAAAAATCAAAGTTTAATTGATGTTGACATATCAGTAAGCGTTCTTAAAAACGATAAAAATGAAATATACGGTTCAATAGGTGTTATTAAAAATATAACTGAGCAGAAAAAAGCAGAGAAACTTATTAAAGAAAGTGAAGCAAAATTCAGAGGATTATTTGATCGCTCTACAGATGGAATGCTCGTACTTGATGCAAGAGGGGAGATACTTGATGTAAACTCCAAAATTATAGATTTTTTTAATTTACCCAGAGATCAATTGATAGGTAAAAACTTTTTAAGCATGGGCCTTCTCACTCCAAAATCTTTATCTATTGTTGTTAGCCAATTCCAAGAATTGCTGTCAAATAGGATTTCAACGGCTCATGAAACAGAAGTTTATGATAAAAAAGGTGAAACCATTGATGTAGAGTTAAGCTCATTTTTCCTTGTCAAACAACAAGATGAAGTTGATAACTTTGTACTTGTCATAAGAGATATACGTGATAGAAAAACTGCAGAGATTAATCTTTCTCGCGAGCATGGTCTTTTACATACTCTTATGGATAGCATACCTGATTCAATTTATTTTAAAGATGAAAATAACCGTTTTATAAAAGTAAACAAAGCAAAAGCCGCTCATTCAAATGTTAAACCAGAAGATATGATTGGTAAAACAGATTTTGAGTTTCTACCTGAAGAAGAAGCACGCAGAGCTTTTGATGATGATCAAGAGATACTCAACACTGGTAAATTCATAATAAACAAAGTCGAGAAACTTACGTGTGTTGATGGCTCTACACGCTGGGTATCTGTTACAAAAATACCCAGGTTTGATGCAGAAGGAAATATAATAGGTACAATGGGAATATCACGTGATATTACTGAGTTAAAAAAGCTTGAAGCAAAATTATAAGATAGATTTTAAAAATTCAGCTATAACCTCTTCAGTATCTTCTAATTTTGTATATTCAATTAAATTAAAATGCGGGACTTTTTCTTTTGATATTCCTCGTATCATTGTTGATAATTTATTTGGCCAATAATCTTTTTCGTATAATGCAAGAATTGGAATTGTTGCTAGTCCCATCCTTGGTCTTAGATAAGCATGTGCAATTTCCACGCCTGTTCCTAAACTAGGGCTTGAAACTTCAAAGATTGCTGCTTTGATATTGCTTTCAACTGCTTCTATCATTTTGTTGCGCACATATATCCTTCGCTGAACGTCATCTTTTGGAAGTTTGCCTATTGCTTGCTCTAGTTTTTTTATCGCTTCTTCATATGTTTTACCTGTTGTATGCTCAGTATATACTTCAAAACCTTGTTTTTTAATTGCCTGAATAATAAATTGATGAACATTTGCTCTTTCTTCTCTGTTTTTTGAGCCTTGTATCGCAGCACCAAAAAATACTTTCATAATCTACGATAATTACTTGTTATATTAAAAAATTTGTTATATTTACGCGAGGAGGGAGATTCGAACTCCCG
>CAZFAZ010000067.1:0-32022 GCA_964517155.1 uncultured Thermoplasmatales archaeon | reverse complement strand
AAGTGATTTTTTTTCAAAATCATTTAAAAGCTGTGGCCATGTTTCCTCTGCCTCACCTATTACTACTGCATCTGCGTGTTGTTTTGCTTCTTTGGGGAGTGCTGATGCATGCCAACCACCAATTACGACTTTTGTTCCTTTTCGTCTAAATCCATCTGCTATGTTGTATGCGGTAAAAGCAAAACGAGTTAAACAAGATATACCTACTAAATCATATTTTCTGTCAAAATCAACATCTTTAACTGTTAAGGCTTCAATGATATCAATTTCATGTACATTGGGCGTAATATTTGCAAGTAATGGAAATGTTGGAGATCTCGGGGAGAATAAAATCCTTGAACGTAGTTCATTAAATAAATTTATTTTCTTTCCAATATGTCCTGTTGTTGGTGGCCCTGCCCATATAAATAAAATTTTCATAGATGACAAAATGAGATATAATGAATTGTTCATAAAGCTTTTTTTAAATAACTAAATATATCTAAATTATATTAACTAAAGATGATAAATGGTAAAAAAATTTTATTTGTACGGAAATCTTGTTTGTACTCGTAGAAGTTTGGATACAAGGAGAATCAACAATTATCTTTTAAAAAATAATTTTGAGATGGTAAAAAATCCTAAAAAAGCAGATTTAATAATCTTAAATACTTGTGCATATTCAAATAAAGCAGCAAAAAGTTCGATGGAAAAAGTAGAAGAATTTCAGAAATATCCTGCAGAATTAATTGTTATTGGATGTTTGCCTGAGGTAAAAAAGGAAGAACTTAAAGAAATTTTTAATGGAAAAACAGTAGTAACAAAAGATTTGGTAAAAAATCCAGAAAAAGTTGACGAGTTATTTCCAAAAAATAAAACAAAGTTTGATGAGATATCTGATACAAATAAATTATGGTGGAATCCAGATATTCAACAAGCAGGTCAGGTTATAGATAATTATTTGTCAAACTCTTTTTTATCAAGTATTTATGATAAATACATAACTTTATCCGTATTTATCTCTAAAATGATTTATGGTGACAATTCAAAAAAATACTTGGCAAAAATTATGGGCAAAAAAGCATTTTTTTTAAGAGTGTCTAACGGTTGTCTCGGTAATTGTTCTTATTGCTCAATCAAAAATGCTATAGGGCCTCTGCAAAGTAAGGCAATATCGCAATGCGTTACAGAATTTAAAAGAGGATTAAATGAAGGTTATAAAATCTTTAGAATTGTATCTGACGATCTGGGTAATTATGGCCTAGATATCAAAACAAATTTTATTGAGTTGCTAAAAGAAATACTTAAGATTAATGGTAGTTATACTATACACATCGAGTCAATATCTCCAAGATGGCTTATTAGACATTTAGATGAATTTGAGGATTTATTGAAAACTGGTAAAATTACGTGGGTATTTTCTGCCATTCAATCTGCAAATACTAGGATTCTTCAACTAATGAATCGATATTATACACGGGAAGAATTGTGCAATGCTTTTACAGCATTGAAAAAATATCACAATGTTAAGTTAGGATCCGAGGCAATTATAGGATTTCCGTCTGAAACAAATTCTGAGTTTATGGAAACCTTGGAATTTTTTAAAAAATTTGATTTGGATATGGGTATCATAAATCAATTTTCATGTATGAAAAATACGATTGCAGAAAATATAAAACCGCATGTTGATGATGAAGAATTGTTGAAAAGAACAGAATTTGCTGCGAATTATCTTAAAAAAATCGGCTATGAAGTATATTACTATAAAAACTCTATGAAATATCCGCTAAATATCATGTTTTTTAAGAAAAGTTAGGTGTTTTGCTATGAAACTACAAAATTCACCAAAGATATACAATAATTCTAAATCAGATTATCCTGAAAACACGGTAAAACGAATAAAAGAAGGGTTTAACGAGATTGGATTACAGATTTGCTATGATGAAAAAAATGTTTCTATTCAAGATTTTGATATAGTACTTGGCCATGCATTTATTAATGAATTAGGATGGGGGCAATATGGAAAAGCAACATCAAAACAATTGGCAATGGCTGGTGCTTATGCCGAACTTGTTGAAAGATATTCTACAGGATTCATAGAATTTAAAATTCCATTGCCAAAAAATCCTAGTATTTTTCAGGATTTGTTGCACGTTGTTGAAAGCAGATCTTTTTTAAGAGGATACTTAAAAACAGATGATCATGATTCCATTAACGTCCTTAATGTCAATAAATTTTTTGTTAAGGATATATGCCAAGAAACCTATAATTTATTTAAAAATGAGGGATTGTTAAATACACTAGTTGATGCATATTCTTTTAAAACTAGTAAATATGAAAAAATACCTACTTTTTTAATTGATTTGAACAGCACTACAAATGGCTTGGCTAGTGGCAATACTTATGAAGAAGCGATAACCCAGGCATCTTTTGAAATCTTTGAAAGATATGCCATAATTAAAATAATGACTGAAAAACTTTTATGTCCAACAATTGATCAGTCTTCAATTAAAAACCATGAAATACAAAAAAGTATAAGTCTTTTAAAATCGCTGAATATTGAACCAATAATAAAGGATATGTCTCTTGGAAATGTAGTTCCCGTAGTAGGAGTTTTATTTATCAATAAAAATCTTGAATTTGAGAAAAACAAATTAAAAAAAGACAGAGATTATAAAAGGATAAGCGTCGGATCGCATTTTAAGTTAGAAGAAGCAATTATCAGATGTTTTACTGAACATTTACAAATGTTAATTTTAGATAAAAAAGGTCTTCACGATAAAGATAAAAAAACACCTAGTTCTTTGGATATTTTGTATGATACATGGACAAAAAAAATGCAGAAAAAATATGCCGGGTTGGATAACGAATATAAGTATTTCCTTAGAGATTATGATTATTATGGTGATTATTCATTTCTTGAAAAAGGAGAAAAAATATCTATTAAAAAAATACATTTCCCAATAAATAATGATTTTTATGATGATGTAAATACAATAATTGAAATTTGTGAAAAAAACAATTGGGAACTTTTTATTATTGACTTTACAAACAAAGTTTTGCAATTTCCAACTGTAAGAGTAATTATGTCTCCAATATCAGTTGATCACGATCCTTTTAATAGAATACTAATTAAAAGCAAAAACTTTGAAGATAGATTTAACTATTTTTATGGAATTAAAGATTTTTGTAAATATCTAAGTAGCGATAAATGGATAAATGACGAAAAAAGCATTAAACTACTCATCAAGAATATTGAAACTTATCTATCTAAAGAATTATGTTATTATTGCATATATATCAGAAGAGAGGATAATTTTTTACAGATGATTAATCTTTTTTACATATTGCCTTTTTTACACTTAGCTGTAAAACAATACTCTGAGGCAAAAAAATACTTTGAATTGTTGTTAAATCTTGACTGTCATCCACAAATGCAGTCTAGCTTTTTCGATTTTTTACATAAAAGAAAATACGATTCCAAAACATATCAAAAATACATACAGTTAATTGATGATCATCTAGATGAGAAAAAAAGTTTCTTTTATAATTTACAATCAAATCCTTTTGACCATGAAGTAATTGATAAAAACCTGGAAGAAAAAATACTTTTGTTGTTGAATAAAATTGGCAAAAGTTATAACTAGTCTCTGTAAATGATTAGAGGGCAAGATATAACTCTTTTACATGTTTCATAGTATCAATATAACTTTTGAAATCATTATTCTTTAGATTTTCTATCGAGTCCTTATGAAGCATTTTTGCTTTGTTAAAATTATCTCCGTCTTTATTATTTCTTGAAGAAATTTCAAAAAACAACTCCCATGCTTCATCTGTTGCTTTAATCATTTTTTCGCTAATCTCTTTTGGAACCTCGATATAACCTTCCCTCCATCCTCTCGTAGCTGGAAATCCTACTTTTTTTGTTTTCGGGATTTTATAGCTCATATGTCCTTTAGGAATTCCAAAAAACACATTTTTATTATCAAACCAAAACCAAGGAGCTGCGCCACCTGTTTCACTGAAACCATTACCTGCAATGTTCTCTTCTTCGGGGTTTACTATCCTTAAAATGATGTTATCTTTTGATGGGGTACATATTTGCCCAGATTGAACTCTAATCCATCCGCGGTCTAAAGTATATGCTTCAACTAAGTAATGCTGAGAATCTAACCATTGATCTTTTCCGAAAAACATGCTAGTTGAGATTAGAATTCTTGAAGGGATGCCATTTGCACGAAGAATAGCTGCTTGTAGATTTGCTTTTCCAGCGCAAACACTGCCAAAAATAAGTGATGAAACCGAATCCTCAAGTCGATACCAATATACATCTGATAAAAACACCTTATTTAACCTAGGATGATCTACTAAATTCCTTTTAATAAACGTGAAAAACGATCGATGAAATGCGTTCCATATCGATACATTATGAATAAAATTCAATTGTTTTTTTGTAAAACCTCTTAATATTTTTGAAGTGATCTTTATCAAAATATTATCCGATTTTATAGATTCCGTAGAATCTGTCCATTTTTTAAGATCGATGTCGTTCTTATACTCAGCGCATTTATACTCATTTTTTATTGCTAAAGTCCAATAATCTAATGAAATTTTAATCTCTTCATCCTTTTTCATTTTTGGTATTCTAAATATAATTACTCTATTGTGACACTCCTTTTCTTTAATTAATTCATAAGATAAAAAATTGCCTTTTAAATCAAGAAAAATTGGTATTTGATCTTTGTATTTAAGTGGTATGGAATATCTAAATGATGAAGAGTCAACATCTTCAAAGGCCTTTATTACAAAAATATGTTCTCCTCGCAAGATATACAATTTCTGTTTCTTTTTTAAAATCTCTTCACACACGTATTATGCATCCTTTATCAATACTATCAAAACCACTAATGCATTTTTATAAATAAAAAGTTGATTGAAGGTTAAAAAACCCTCTGATCGTAATGTTTATTCTTCTTTTTTAAGAGCAAGCCACTTTCCAAAAGAGGCCATTGATTTTGTTGGCATTTTTTTGTTCCTCCATTTATTATAAAATCTAAATAATAATAGCGTCTTGTAAGTATATAAACTTTATGGCGCAATTGTATAATTTAGGATTGTCTTATTGTTATATATTATCATTTTCACATTCTACGTTTTCTTCTTCAACTTCTTCTTTCATTTTTGCAACGCTTACGACTTTATCTCCTTCGTTGAGCTTCATAATTGTGACACCCATCGTGCTTCGGCCTTGTACGCGTATGCCGTTTACAGGGATTCGTACCATCATTCCCTCACGGCTGGTAAGCATTATTTCATCATCGTCTTCGACTTCTTTAACCCAGAGTACTTTACCATTTCTTTCGTTTGTAATAATTGTTCTAACGCCTTTACTACAACGGTGTGTTTTTCGGTATTCGCTAATGGGTGATCTTTTTCCAAAACCGTTTTCAGTAATAGTAAGCAAGTTTCCTTCTTCACCTACTACTGCCATTGAGACTACTTTATCGCCTTTTCTTAATCTTACTCCGATTACTCCTCGTGTGACACGTCCCATGGCCCTTGTTTCTTTTTCATCAAATCTGCATGCTTGACCGTTTGCTGTCGCAATCATGATTGTCTGGTTTCCATCAGATAGTCTTGTTTCAATGAGTTCATCGCCTTCATCCAGGTTTATTGCACGTACGCCATTAACACGAATGTTGCTGTATGCTGAGAGAACTGTTTTTTTAATGATGCCGTTCTTGGTTGCAAAAACAAGGTAATGGTTTTCATCAAACTCATGAATTGGAATTGCGGTTTCTACGTATTCACCTTCTTCAAGTCTTGGAAGCAAGTTGATTATTGCTTTTCCTTTGTGATGGCGGCTACCTTCAGGTATCTTATAACCTTTAAGCCAGAAACATTTACCCTGGTTTGTGAAAAACATTATGTAGTCATGAGTACTTGTGATAAATGAATCAACAACTATATCTTCTTCTTTTGTTTTCATTCCAACAAGGCCTTTTCCACCACGTCTCTGTACTCTATATGTTTCACATGGAATTCGTTTGATATAACCTGTTTCAGTAATTGTAATTACAACATCTTGAACTGGTATTAAATCCTCCATATCTATGTCGATTTCACCTTCAACTATTTGTGTTCGACGCTCATCACCAAATTTTTCTTTTATATCTATTAATTCTCTTTTAATTTCATCAAGAATATGCTGTTTATCAGATAAAAGCCATTCAAGTTGCTCGATTAATTTTTTAGTTTCATTATAATCACGCTCGACTGCTTCAATTTCCATGCCAGTTAACTTTTGCAGACGAAGGTCAAGTATTGCTTTTACTTGTATATCTGTAAATTCAAATCTTTGTATGAGTCTTTGTTTTGCTTCATCAACAGTTTTACTTGCTCTAATAATTTTTATTACTTCATCAATGTTTTTAAGAGCAATCATAAAACCTTCAAGAATATGCATTTTTTCCTGTGCTTTCTTTAAATCATAATTAGTTCTGCGAGTAATTACAAGCACACGGTACTCTATAAAATGCTGAATTATTTCTTTGAGCTTGAGAATCTTTGGCTCTCCTTCAACAATTGCTAAATTATTAATTCCAAAAGTTGTCTGCATTTCAGTATGCTTAAAAAGCTGAGATAAAACTACATCTTCAATTGCATCACGTTTAAGCTCAATTACAACACGCATGCCCTCCCTGTCTGACTCGTCGCGCAGATCACTTATACCCTCTATTTTTTTATCTTTAACAAGCTCTGCAATTGTTTTGAGAAGGTTTGCTTTGTTGACTTGATAAGGAAGTTCTGTAATGATTATTTTCTTTTTCTCGTCACCCTCGAAATGGGTTTTCGCTCTTACTCTAACAAGGCCTTTTCCTTCAGAATAAGCTTGCAGTATTCCTCCTCGACCATAAATAATTCCACCCGTTGGAAAATCAGGGCCTTGGATTGTTTCCATAAGGTCTGCCGTACTTATATCAGGATTATCTATGACCTGTATTGTACCATCGATTACTTCTGTAATGTTATGTGGCGCCATATTGGTTGCCATTCCAACAGCAATTCCTGATGAACCATTTACTAGTAAATTTGGTAAAACTGCAGGAAGCATAAGTGGTTCCTTGAGGCTACCATCAAAATTATCTGTCCATTCAACTGTTTCTTTTTCTATATCCTGGAGCATAAGTGCAGATATTTTTGCAAGTCTTGATTCGGTATTATGGTTTGTAAAACCATTTGCAATATATGAATGACAGTTGCTATCAACGCGTAATGAATAGACATTTTTTTCTTGATTAGTTGGTTTAATTGTTTTTACTTGGTTGAAAAAATATTCATATTTTAATAATTCATCAAGAAGTTTTTTGTCAACCGAATCTACAATACTTGCAAGTATCTCATATTTTTCTTTTAATTTGTTATACCTATCAAAATTATGCTTTTTAATAACTTGATGATCATATTTGTTACGAAGATACTCAGATAAAAATGGAATATAATCATTTTTGCTCATACGATCTTCATTGATTAAATTAACTTTTTCTAAAATATTGGATTTTTTAGAGCATGCAAAACCTATCTCATCTCTAAATTTCTTAATATTTGAAATGTCAGAAACAATCAACTTATAACAATTGTTTCTTTTATCGACATATGGTTTGGTTGTAACAATTCCAAAGTTTAATAGAAGTGTTTTTAACTGATAAATTAACTTTTTACTTTTTGAATTATAGGTTAGTTCAATACTATGTCCACCGTGTCTCTTATCTGTTTTAAAAATAACAGATCCATCACCTTCAAATAAACCCTTTAAAAAGGCAACAATTGTTTCTTTTTTTGCCTTTAGAATAGTATGAGGTATTTCTTTTTCATCCGATTTAACTTGTGTTAAACCTATATTTATGAGAAATTGAACGATTTGTTTAGGGTAAATGCTTAATTCAACACAATTGGATGTTTTTAACTTTCGTTCATATAAATTTATTTTTTGAAATTGATTTAGTATGGCTTGTTTGACAAGATTATAAAATTCTTCATTGGCATTATTAAATAAAATTTGATTGTTATGAAAACTTCCTTCAGAAACAAGAGCGCCAAGTAAGAATGCTAAATCATTGTTTAATATTTTAGGTAAATCAAAATTAATTTGTTTATTAGTTATAGGTGGAAAATATTGTTGGAGTTTAATCTCTTTTATGTTAAATAAATTTGTTTTTCTATTCAATACAACAAAATCATTTTCTGAAAGATCTTCCAATGCTTTCCATTTAATATGAGGTAATCCATTATCATTAACCCATGTTAATAATGGATGATTGTAAGATCCTTCTAACTCATATCCTTGTAATGTTTGTAGATGAATCGTTGGATGTTTTCCTGAATTAAAAAACTTAGATGCTTTTGTAACATTATGTTGGTAATTCATAATTTTTAAGTCTATATCTGTTTCAACTTCATCAGATACATCCTTTATTTCCATCATGCCCTCTTCAGTTAATAAAAGAGTGTCGCCTGTTACACAATAACGCATAGCAGCAGCACTATCACCATCAACACTACCAAAGTTACCTTGCCCATCAACTAAAGGATAACGAAGTGAGAAATCTTGAGCCATGCGAACCATTGAGTCATATACTGCTTGATCACCATGTGGATGATATTTTCCTAAAGTTTCACCCACCACTCTTGCGGATTTCTTATAAGCACTTCTGCTGGTAAGTCCCATATCATTCATGGCATACAAAATACGCCTATGTACAGGTTTTAGACCATCACGAACATCGGGTAAGGCTCTGCTCATAATAACACTCATCGAATAATCAATGAATGCGCGTTTCATCTCAGATTCAAGAGTTCGTATATATTCTTTTTTTGGTTGTTCTTCGTCAGTCATAATATCACCCTAAATATCTAAATTAGTCACCTCTTTGGCATGATTTTCGATAAACTCACGACGGGGCTCAACTTTTTCACCCATGAGAATAGTAAATAATTCATCTGCTTCTACTGCATCATCAACTGTTACCTTAAGCGTCATTCTGTTTTCAGGGTCCATTGTTGTATCCCATAGTTGATTTGGATTCATTTCTCCAAGACCTTTGTAACGTTGTGTGCTAATTCCTGTTTCACCCATTTCTTTGATTTTCTCTTGCCTTTCTCGATCTGTATAAGCATAAATTGAAGTTTTTCCTTTGGAAAGTTTATACAAGGGTGGTTGTGCAATATACAGATATCCTTCCTCTATAAGTGGTCTCATATATCTGAAGAAAAATGTTAATAGAAGAGTTCTAATATGTTCACCGTCAACATCTGCATCAGTCATAATGATAATTTTGTGATAACGTGCTTTTTCAATGTCAAATTCTTCACCAATGCCTGTGCCTATTGCAGTTATTAGCGCCAAGATTTCATTGTTTTTTAGGATTTTATCCATGCGTGCTTTTTCAACATTTAATATCTTACCGCGCAGTGGTAAAATTGCCTGAAATTCTCTATTTCTACCTTGTTTTGCCGATCCGCCTGCACTATCTCCTTCGACAATATACAATTCGGTCTTCGACGGTTCACGACTAGAGCAATCTGCAAGTTTACCTGGGAGCGCTGATGATTCAAGCAGTCCTTTTCGCCTTGTCAGTTCACGTGCTTTTCTTGCAGCTTCTCGTGCACGACTTGCATTAATTGATTTTTCAATAATCGTTTTTGCAACAACCGGATTTTCCTCAAAAAACTCTGAGAGTTTTTCATTTGTAAGACTTTCAACTGCACCTCTTACTTCCGAGTTGCCAAGTTTTGTTTTTGTTTGTCCTTCAAACTGAGGATGGCGAACTTTACAAGAAATAACTGTGGTTATTCCTTCACGGCAGTCCTCGCCACTGAGGCTGAAATCATCACTTGAAAACATTTTATTTTTTTTGCCGTAATCATTTAAAACGCGGGTGAGTGCTCCTTTGAAACCGGATAGGTGCGTTCCACCTTCATGGGTATTAATGTTATTTGCAAACGTAAAGATATTTTCGGTATAACCATCTGTGTATTGTATTGCTAGTTCTACTTCAAAATCTTCTTTTTCAGCGTAGAGATAAATGGGATTTGGATGAAGTGTTGTTTTATTTCGATTTATATGTAAAACAAACTCCTTTATCCCGCCGTCAAAGCGATAAACATCGGTTTTAGCAGTGCGCTCATCAAAAAGCTCGATATGAAGACCTGCGTTTAAAAATGCTAGTTCCTTGAGTCTTGTTGCAATCGTTTCATATTTAATATCAGTTGTTTCAAAGACTTTTGGATCTGGTAAAAACTTAATTGTTGTACCAGTTTCAGAAGAATCTCCAATTTCTTTTACAGGTGAAACTGGTGCCCCATGGTCGTATTTTTGAAAATATTCTTTGCCGTTACGCCGGACATTTGCTTCAAGCCATTCTGAAAGCCCATTTACACAAGAAACACCAACTCCGTGTAGACCACCCGATACTTTATATGCCTGATTATCAAATTTACCACCTGCGTGTAGAGTGGTTAATACTAGTTCTAAACCTGATTTTTTGTATTTAGGATGCTCTCTTACAGGTATTCCTCGTCCATCATCTTCAACTGTTACAGAGCCATCTTTGTTAAGCTTTACAATAATTTTTGTTGCGTAACCTGCAAGTGCTTCATCTATACTGTTATCAACTACTTCATAAACAAGGTGATGAAGACCTCGCTCATCGGTGCTACCTATATACATAGCTGGGTTTTGTTTTACTGCTGCAAGGCCTTCTAACACTTGAATTGAGTCTGTATCATAGCTTGCATCTACACGTTTATTTTCTTCCGTCATTTTACTCACTTTTCTATTTTTATTATTTACACTAATTCAGGTAATTTTCACACAAGTTTTTTTCATCCCATCTTTTAGGGTATTTTTTACCATTTTTCATATGGAGTACAGGCTAATAAATGTTGCTATTAAAAACAGCGTTTTTTTTCATTTTTTTTTAATTTGAAAACAATTAAGAATATGCTTTTGAATTACAATTAAAAGTTTTGGGGAGGAAAAAATGAAAAAATCAAATTTAATGAAGTTGTTTATTGTAGGCTTTATCTTACTTTTTGTTCCTTTTTTTGGGATGACTGCAAGTGCAGGAATTGAAGAGGATTATAAACCAATACTTTATTTTGAAGGCGGAGAGACTTTTTATCCTGTGAGTGTTGAATATTTTCTTGCAAATTCTGTTTTAAGTGAGACTATACTTGAGGGTGAAACAATCCAGTATTATGATGCTAATGATAATATGCTTTCTGATTATCAAAATAAACTACAAAGTAAGGATTCATCTGTAGGTTATACTGTTTATTATAGGGTTGATACTTCGGGTGGAAGTACTGTTATTCAGTATTGGATGTTTTATGTTTTTAATCTAGGTGAGAGTAATCAGCATGAGGGTGACTGGGAGATGGTACAGATTGTTCTTTCTGGCTCCAGTCCAACAAGTGTAGCCTATAGCCAGCATTATAGTGGCCAGAGTGCAACATGGGATATGGTAGAAAAAGAGGGAAACCATTTCAAGGTATATGTCTCACGTGGCTCTCATGCAAATTATCTGCGTTCTTATTCTGGTAAACTTGGTATTGCAAATGATATAGTAGGAGATAATGGTAAAGTTCTAACAGCAAACGATTATGAGTTGGAAGAGTTGAGCTCTCAAACCTGGCTTACTTTTGAAGGTTTATGGGGCGAGGTAAATAGCAAAGAAGATTTTTTGACAGGCAGAGCCGGTCCAAATGGTCCTTTATATCGTCAAGATATGAATGGTAACTATATGAAAGATGGTTTGTCTTGGGGTTCTGGTTTAGCACCTATAGATAGTACGATTCTACAAATGGAATGGTTTTTATATAATTTTATAACATTTCTTATAATAATCACTGCTTTATCTCTTGCATTAATTTGTTTTAAAATATATCGCAGGCATAAAAAATATGGTCTCGGTCCAAGAATTGTATCTATGTTTTATATAGATGGTTTAAATCTTCATACAATAGGTAATATCTTATGTTTTGTTGCTATAGTTTTTGCTTTTCTTGGCTTGTTTAATACTTGGTATACGGTATCTGTAAATATTGACTCTGAGGTGTATCAAACTGTTGTGATGAATGATGTGATTACTATTGATGGACTTAACGGTATACAGCTTTTTGTCCCCAGTATTAATGGCCCTATTCCAATGAGTGCTGTTTCATTTCCTTTTACATATATTTTTATCATCGGTTTTATTTTTATGATACTTGCAACTATTGGCATACATAAAAGTCATAAACTTGGTTTAAAATATATTTTTAAAGGCGTAAGAATGATAGTGATAGTTGTGGTTTTAATCGTTGCAATAATATTTATGGGTACTATCCTTGGGAGGGGCATGTCTGGTGGTGGTACAGAGGGAGATACCCTCGCAGGAGTAATAGGTCAAATGAGCAGTAGTCCTATTGGAGGATTTTATTCTATATCTCTTTCGTCTTTTGGCATAGAGGGATCTGGTGATTTTGCTTGGGGTCTTGGAATAGGTTCAATATATCTTATACTATCAGGTATACTCTTTTTTGTTGCAGGAATTCTTATGATTGCTGATAAAAAAGATTTTTTCCAACCAAAAACTCCTGAGAAACAAAAAACAAAAGAGAAAAAGACTGTTGTTCAACCTGTTAAAACTAACATTGAAAATAAACAAGAACAAGCAGTTGATGTATGTCCAAAATGTGGTAAAAAACTAGAAAAAGATGCTATGTTTTGTACGGGTTGTGGTGAAAAACTCTAACTATTTTTTATTCTTTTTTTACGTAAATTCAATAAACAACTTCTGTTATACAAGTCTTGGGGATTTTAAAGACCATGATTGTTAATGCCGATTTACATATTCATTCACGTTTCTCTGGTGGAACTAGCGATAAGATGAGTATTGAAACAATTAGCCTTGAAGCACCTCGTAAAGGTATTGATCTGATGGCAACCGGTGATTGTCTTCACAGCGGATGGATGAAAGAAATAAAACAATGCAGTCAAGTTGATGAGGGGACTTTTAAACTTAATAAAACTCGTTTTATTTTAAGTGTTGAGATTGAAGCAGAAAAACGTGTTCATCACCTGGTTTATTTTCCAAGCTTTAGCTCTGCAGAAGATTTTAAAGAAAGAATTAAACCTAAATCTCGTAATCTTGAAACAGATGGCCGGCCAAACGTTAATCTTACGGGTGAAGAGCTTGCTCAAATTGCAAAAGATGTAGATGCTTTAATTGGCCCCGCTCATTGCTTTACGCCGTGGACTGCGATTTATGCTTATTTTGATTCATTAAAAGATTGTTATGGCAGTATGGCAGATTATGTTATCTTTGCGGAGCTTGGTCTTAGTGCAGATACTGATTTTGCAGACAGAATAAAGGAATTGCACAGGCTTACATTTTTAACTAATTCTGATTGTCATAGTGCGCATCCTGTTAGATTAGGCAGAGAGTTTAATCGTTTTGAAATGAAAGAGGCGACTTTTAAGGAGCTTAAAAAAGCAATACTTAGACAAGATGGTAATAAACCAGTTTTAAATGTTGGTCTTCCCCCTCAAGAAGGAAAATATCATGAATCTGCATGTATCAGTTGTTTTACGCATTATACTTTAGAGGATGCTGTTAGACGTAAATGGAAATGTAGCTGCGGTAAACGAATTAAAAAAGGTGTAAAAGATAGAATATATGAAAAAGCAGATTATCCTGAACCTGTTCATCCAGATCACAGACCTCCTTATGTTCATCTTATACCTTTATCAGAAATTATTACAAAGGCTGTCGGTCAGCGTAATCCTTTTACTTTGAAAGTTACAAAACTTTGGACAGAACTTATTGATGCTTTTAATAGTGAAATAAATGTGTTACTTGATGCAGATATAAATCAGATTTCAAAGGTTACAATTCCTGCTGTAACTGAAGCGATACAAGCATTTAGGGATAAAAAAGTAATAATTATTCCTGGTGGTGGCGGGGAATACGGTAAAATACAGCTTCCAAGTTCTGAAGAAATGATTTCAATGCCTGTTATGCCCAATGATAAACAAACAAGTCTTTTTGATTATAAATAAGGTGATTTGTTTTGGAATATAAGGCTGCTGAAAAACAAATTAAAAGTATAACTAAAAACTCTTCAAATGTTTTACAAGATGTTGTAGATTTTTTATGTGATAACTTTGAACATTACAATTGGGTTGGAATTTATATTGTTAAAGGAAATGATTTAGTTCTTGGTCCCTGGAAAGGACCACATGCTACAGAACATACGAAAATTCCAATTGGTAAAGGAGTATGCGGTAGCGCTGCAGCAACTGGAAAAACAGAAGTTTTAGATGATGTGCATGTTGATAGTCGTTATTTGGCTTGTTTTGTATCTACTAAAGCAGAAATCGTAGTACCAATTAAAAAACAAGATAAAATTGTTGGTGAAATAGATGTAGACTCAGATAAAATAGGTGCTTTTACAATAAAAGATAAAATATTTTTAGAAAAAATTGCAGATATGCTCAGCGAGCATATCTAAAATTCAGCACTCAAGATCTTCATCATAGTCTAAAAGACTCAGAAAGGGTTCGTTCATCACTAAGAATAGTAAATAAATAAGAGTTGTTATAGTTTTTTATCCCATTATATCCCAAATTGCATTTTTCCAGATATCTTTTAAATCACTTATTTTTTGATCAATTATTGTTTTACCGTTATCTTTTATTAATATTTTATCAGATTTTATCTGACCAATTTTAACAAAACTGGTTTTATTTTCTTTTAAAGTTTTTTCGAAATCTTTCTGTTTTTCTTTTTTAACTTCTACAATCCATCTAGTATTACTTTCTGAAAACAGTTTAAAATCAGAGCGTAAATCCTTTGAAACATTGCTTAAATCTACTTCTGCACCAAGGTTTGAACCTATGCACATCTCAGAGATGCATACACCAAGGCCGCCCTCGCTTATATCATGACAAGAAACAATTTGTTTTTTATCAATTAATGAAAGTATTGCATTCATAGCTTTTTTTAAGATATTTAAATCTGTTTTTGGAACAATGCCTCCATCGACTTTAAGAACTTTATAATACTCAGATCCACCCAGTTCTTTCTCGGTTTCTTTACCAACTAGATACACAAGATTTCCTTCTGATTTAAAATCAGATGTTACACATTTGCGAATATCTTCGACAATTCCAACACCCATTATTTCGGGTGTTGGTGGAACCGATGTTTTAACTGATTCATTATAAAGACTAACGTTTCCACTCATAAAAGGCAGTTTAAGTTCACGTGCGGCATCGCCAAGGCCTCTGCATGCTTCATAAAGCTCACCCATTTTCTCAGGTTTTTCAGGGTTTCCAAAATTAAGACAATCAAGAAGTGAATCAGGAGCCGCACCAACCGATACAAGATTTCTACATGTTTCATCTATTGCAGAAATTGCACCCCAATATTGATCACGTTCCATAAACCTGGGATTAACATTTGCTGTTACGGCGATACCTCTGAAACTTTCTTCAAGTGGTTTTAAAACAGTTGCATCACCATGCGTTTCAAAGTTGATTTTTCCCTGTAACGGTTTTATAACAGTATTTCCACGGACTTCGTGGTCGTACTGTCTTATAACCCATTCCTTTGAAGCAATATTGTGACTTCCTATTAATTTTTTAATAGCGTCATTTAAATCTGGTATTTTAAAATCAGGGTCTTTTATCTCTTTTTTCTCTATAATTGAAAATGGACGCTGACAAGTATCATATACTGGTCCACCTGTATAAAAATCCATATCCATTTCAAGGATTTTTACGCCTTTATAGATTACACGAGTAATTTTTTCAGAAATAACTTGTCCTACAACTTCGGCTGTTACATCCCATTGTTTACAGATATGTAAGACTTCGTTTACATTTTCAGGTGCAACAAGAAACATCATACGCTCCTGGCTTTCGGACACCCATATCTCCCAAGGCAAAAGACCTTCTTCTTTAAGTGGTATATGATCAAGTACTATTTCTGCGCCAAAACCTGCGGCATACGCAAGCTCTCCACTAACGCAAGATAGTCCTCCTCCTCCAAAATCCTTTAAACCTTCAAGTAGTCCTTTGCGGTTGCATTCAAGAGTTACATGCATGACAGGCTCTTTTGTAATCGGATCGCCTACCTGTACAGCTGATCTGCTGCTTTCTTCACTGTCATCCTTAAGCTCGGTACTAGCAAATGTTACACCATGAATACCGTCACGACCAGTTTTTCCACCGACATACACATAAACATTACCTGGTGCCTTTGCACAGCTATGAATGAGCTCTTTTTTTTTCATGATACCTATGCAGCCGACATTTACCAGACAGTTTCCAGTATATCCTTTATGAAAATATACCTGTCCTGAAAGAGTAGGAATGCCAATACGATTGCCGTAATCACGGATGCCGTCGACTACACCTTTAAACAAAAACCGGGGGTGTTTTACACCTTTTGGTAGTTTGCTTTGTGGTAAATCAAGAGGTCCAAAAAACAATGGATCGATATAGGCAATTGGTTGAGCTCCCATGCAAATTACGTCTCTCACGATGCCACCGACTCCTGTTGCAGCACCGCCATAGGGTTCAACTGCACTTGGATGATTATGTGATTCAAGCGCGGCACAATAATAATGCTCTTTGTCAAACTCAATTATTCCTGCATCTTCTCTTGCTACAATTTTGTCTTCTGCGATTCCAAAAACATGTTGTTTTAATGGTACTTTGCTAGATTTATAACAGCAGTGTTCACTCCATGCTTGACCAAGAGCTTGAAGTTCGATATCAGTTGGAAGGCGATTTTTATCTTTAAAATATGTTTGTATATTTTTCATCTCAGGCAAGGCAAGGGCAAGCCCCATTTTATTTGAGATTTTTACAAGTTCTGTATCAGATGCAGAAAATACATCAACTTCGTAGCGTTCAAACTTGTCAGTTTTTTTCTTAAATAATTTATCAATGTTCACCAATAATTCCCCGGAATCTTTTATTTTTTTATAATCTTGATTTCATAAGTATGAACAACAGGGTTAGTAAGCAAACGCTGACACATCTGCTCAACGCTTTTTCGCACGTCGCTTTCATTTTTTCCATCGATTAAAATATCAACGGTTCTTGTAGTTTTTGCCTCAACAACATTGTCAAAACCAAGTAGTTTTAATGCTTTAAGTGTGTTTACTCCTTCTGGGTCAGATACTCCTTTTTTTAAACCTATTGTAACTTTTGCTTCAAACATAAAACTTTATACCCCTTGCAGCCGAACATCAAACAAACCCTAGATAAGTTTATCGTTTTACTATGTAAAAACCTGTTTAATCTTATCATGCAGTTCTTCAAGAGTCCCTTCATTTGAAATAATTATATCTGCAGAATCAATAACTTTGTTTAAACCCCACTCAAGCTCACGTTTATCGCGCTCTTTGATTTTTGTTAAATTTTTGCTGTCGTCTTGTCTGCCTCGGATCATAGCGCGTTGATAGCGCAGATGATCAGATACTTTAACTGCAACAAGTAAAAAATCATCACCTAATTTTTTTTTAAAAGTTTCAACTTCTTGTAGATTTCTAACACCATCGATTACTAAAATATCTGTATCTTTTATTTTTTTGATTTTTTCAATTGTTTTTACTGCCCAAATGTTCATTCCATGTTCTTTTCGCATGTTATTTGCAACTGTGCCTACGTTTTTGTCGTTTAGTTCAAAACCTTGTTTTTTTGTTTCTTGCCAAACCATATCGCCCATGCGAATAACAGGAATATTTTGTTCTTTTGCAATTTTTACAGCTTCGGATTTACCAGAAAAAGGCATACCTGTAAAAGCAATAATTTTCATAACTTGCACACCGCTTAATTATTAGTGCAGGGGGAGCGATTTGAACGCTCGAAGACCTACGTCACAGGGTATCTTAATGCTTAGAAACATTCCTAAGCCCTGCCCCTTTGACCGCTCGGGTACCCCTGCATAAACTAGGAAGACCACTAATATACATATCACTCATAAAACTTTTTGCAAAAAAACATTAATTTTTTGATTTTTAATGTTTATTCATTGCCTTTCAAAAGTTTTTTCTCACCATATTTTGCATAACAATTTGAGCAGAAATTACGTGCTAATAGTGAATGAATATGCTGGTTAATTCCTTCTTCCAGATGGTATACTTCTCCTTTAAGTATTTGTTTATCACAATTTGTACAGAATCTCGAATCATTTGCAACTTTTTTGATGAGATGAGTCTGAATATCCATATTCAAAAACCTCATTTATCAATCATAAGTATAGTTAATAAATATTTTTATATTGATTTTTTATTTTGTAATGTATTAACTTTAAGTATAAGAAACGTTATTCCGAAAAGAAAACAGGAAGGCTACCTGTATTTTATAGCGGGGTGGGGTAGCCAGGAAATCCCGACGGGCCCATAACCCGTAGATCAATGGTTCAAATCCATTCCCCGCTACTTTTTTTATCAATTTTTTTAAATAAACTGTTTTGTTTTACCTTTTTGTGAGTAAAACTAAAAATGAGAGATTCTGGGAGATAGATTTTCTCCGTGGCGTTGCAATTATTATGATGATTGTTTTTCATATATTATTTGATCTTGAATTTTTAGGTATTGTTAAAATAAATCTGTATTCTGGTTTGAATCTTTTGTTTTTGCGTTCTATTGGAACTATTTTTCTTTTACTTGTTGGTGTTTCTCTGACTCTTAGTTATTCCAAAATTAAAAATGTTTTATCAGAAAAAGAGATTTTTTTAAAATTTATAAAAAGAGGAATAATGATTTTTTGTTTAGGGCTTATAATTACTGTTGTTACCTGGTTTTTCCTAGATCGTGGTTTTATAATATTTGGAGTGTTACACTGTATTGGTCTTTGTATAATTTTTTCTATTCCTTTCTTAAAATACAGGTTTAGTAATTTATTTTTAGGCATAGTTTTGATATTTATTGGAATAGTTCTTAAAACAATGGTTTTTGGTTTTGCTTATCTGTTATGGGTAGGCTTTGTTCCAAGAGGCTTTTATACTATTGATTATTTTCCACTTTTGCCTTGGTTTGGTGTCGTTTTAATTGGTATTTTTATTGGGAATACTTTGTATATCGGCTGTAAAAGAAGTTTTCATATCAATGATTTTTCTAGGTTTAAATTCGTAAAAATTTTTTGTTTTCTAGGTAAGCATTCTCTTTTTGTATATTTTGTTCATCAGCCAATAATTTTAATTTTGATTTATCTAATATTTTTATAGTTGTAATTTTTTTCTGCGGATTTTGCGATATAGTTGCTATATTGCAATACTTTATTTTTTCTTTAAAATTAATAAACCACTTTATTATTAGAGGATGCTGTATTTATGATACTGCGAAATGGAGATGGGAGACTCTGGGAGATAGATTTTTTACGAGGTATTGCATTAATTGTAATGATTGTTTTTCATTTTTTGTATGATTTGCAGCATTTTTCAATAATTAAATGGCGTTTGTATTCTGGAATAATTCCATATTTAGCAAGCATTGTTCCAACAGTTTTTGTGTTATTTGCAGGGGTTTCACTAACATTAAATTACTCTAAATTAAAAAACAAATTTTCAGAAAAACAAATTAAAATTAAATTTATAAAAAGAGGTATTTTTATTTTTTCTTTAGGATTGATTATAACATTTGTTTCATATATTTTTTTACCAGAGATTTTTGTTGTTTTTGGGATATTGCATTGTATTAGTATATCAGTTATCTTTTCAACTCCATTTATTAAAACTACATATCTAAACATTGTTTTTGGTTTTTCTTTGGTTGTAGCTGGTTTGTATCTTAAAACATTAACTTTTGGTTTTAATTGGTTGATCCCTTTTGGTTTTTTACCTAAAAATTTTGCATGGATTGATTTTTTTCCTCTTCTTCCATGGTTTGGTGTTTTTTTAATTGGCATTTCTGTTGGAAACTTGTTATATACTGATGCAAAGCGCAGATATTCTATCAAAGATTTATCATCAAATATTTTTGTAAAACCTATGTCTTTTTTAGGTAGAAATTCATTGGTAATTTATTTTATTCATCAACCTGTACTTCTAAGTTTAATGTATCTAATATTTTTCTTATGATTATCAGATAATAAACTTGCTAAGTATCTGTTTTTTTGTTAGAATCTTAAACTAAGCGGTTCGTGTAAAACACCTTTTCCTTTTTCAATTCTACCAACAATTTTTACATCGGAAAGGCTGTGTTTCTTTAAAATTTTAAGTGATTCATTTGCATCTTTTTTTGATACAACGATTATAAGCCCCATTCCCATGTTAAAAGTTTGATACATTTCATGATCAGCTATGTCGCCGTATTTTTGTATGAATCTAAATACAGGTTGCGGCTCAAAAGGGTCATCAATTACAAATTTTACATTTTTGTTTATTCTTTGTAGTTTTTTAAGTCCGCTTCCAGTTACATGCGCAACGCCATGTACATTTATTTTTTTAAGTAGTGCTACTGTTTCTTTTACATAAATTTGAGTAGGTGTAAGATATATTTCTCCTATTGTTTTACCAGGATACAAATTATCTGGAAATTTATCTTTGTATGAAAAATTGTTTTCTGTTACTACTTTTCTTGCAAGACTATATCCGTTTGAGTGAATACCAGTGCTTGAAAGCCCGATTATTACATCTCCTGGTTTTATTTTTTCACCTGTGACTATTTTGTCTTTTTTTACATATGCTAGACATGTTCCTGCAAGATCAAAACCATTTATTATCTCAGGTAGTGATGCAGTCTCACCGCTAATTATTGATATGTTTGATAATGCTGCTCCTTTTTCAAGGCCTTTGCCAATTTCTTTTGTGATTTCTGGTTTTGGATCATCAATTGCAAGATAATCGACAAATGCTAGAGGTTCTGCGCCTACACATATTGCATCGTTTACATTCATTGCGATACAATCGATTCCTACTGTATCATATTTTTTTAGTTCATGGGCAATTAATACTTTGCTTCCAACTCCATCTGTGCATAAAACTAAAGCATTTTCTCCAAACTCTATCATGCCTGCGTAGTGTCCACCCATTGGTTTACCGATTTTGTCTTTCCTTTTTGTTTTAAAACTAGAGATTATTTGTTTTATTGCCTTTTCTTCTTTTATTATGTCTACTCCCGTATCGGCATATGTCATTTTTTTCAAATGTATCGCCTCATTTGTTATTTTGCGGAAACAAAAGCAATGTGATAAAGTTTTTGAATATATATATTGGGATATGACTGTTAAACAAAGTTTTTAAATTATAAAATATAACATATTATATTGTAAGAACTATGAATATCACAAAAGTCTTAATTTCAGTAATATCAATACTTGTTATTTTATTACTAGTGTTTGCTATTTTTTCAGGTTATTTTAAAGAAGAAAGAGTATACAATGATAAACCAACAGTTGAAATACAGTATCCAAAACATGATTCAACAGTTTCAAATATTGTAACAATTTCAGGTATTGCAACAGATCCAGATGGTGATCAGACAATTAAGAAAGTTGAGATAATGATAAATGATACCTGGTTTGAGGTTGAGGGAACTGCTCAGTGGAGTTACACCTGGAATATTTTTGATTTAACTGATGGTTTTTACGATATTTCTGCTCGTGCTTGGGATGGTGCAGTTTTTTCAGATATTGATGAGATAACAGTTAAGGTTTTTAAATCTGAATCTACCAATGTTTTGTCTAATAAATGGGCGGCATTTATAGTTGCTGCAAATTTTCCTGTAGATGAAGAAAGTAAACTTGGTAACGGCGGTTTATATCTAGCTGAAGAAATGGCTGAATATTTTATTGAAAATTATAATTATCCTGCTTCTAATATTTTCATTCTTTTTGATGATGGCTGGATTAGAGATAATAATGGTCTTGGAGAAAAAATATATACTTTGCAGCAGCGCTATAATAAGCATGGTATAACTTATTCAGCTGCGACTAAAAATATTGTTTTATCTACTCTTGAACATATTGTACAGGAGTCAAATAATTTTGAAGACAGCGAAGTTTTTATTTGGATTTCTAGTCATGGCCAGGGTGATAATGATAATGTTTTGACAGGTGGCAAAATTTTAGAGCGTAGCTCTATATTTTTATGGGATGAAGAGATGATAAATGATAAAGAAATAGGCGATGCTCTTGCTACTCTTAAATCTCGTAAAACATGTGTTATGGTTGATGCTTGTTTTAGCGGTGGTTTTGCTGATAAAACTATATTTGGTTTTTCTGAGATTTTTGCGTTTAAATCAGGTCTTGCAAAGCCTGGTCGTGTACTTATATCTGGTGCTAGTAAGTTTCGTGTAGGTTATGCAAGTATGGAACATGGTCCACTTTTTACTTTGCTTTGGTTTGAAGGTATTAAAACAGGAGATGCAGATGGTTTTAGACCTGGTTTGCGTGATACAGGTCGTCCTACTCGTCTGAATTTGTTTAGAGATGGTAGTGTTTCTGTAGAAGAAGCATTTTATTATGCTAAATATGTTTTAAGAAATACCCCTGAGCTTGAGGATTATAATAAAATGGAGCCTCAGATAAATGATAAATATCCAAAAAGTGGTAATCTTTTAAATGTGAAAGGTTTAGTTCTTGGGCAATAGGTTTTTAAACAATTATTGTGTTTTTTACTAATTGTAAATGATAAAAGAAGCAAGTTTTTACAAAAAATTAGAAAATTCAAAGGTTCAATGTAATCTTTGCAGTCATAATTGTAGGATAACTGAGGGTGATACAGGTGTTTGTGGTGTTAGGCAAAATAAAGAGGGTAAACTTTACAGTTTGATTTATGGTCTTTGTTCTTCTATGGCGGTAGATCCGATTGAAAAAAAACCTTTGTATCATTTTCATCCGGGTAGTAGTGTTTTTTCTATTGGTGCGGTTGGCTGTAATTTTAGTTGTCTTCATTGTCAGAATTATGATATTTCTACTGCAAAACCTGATTTTTCTTATAGTCGTGAAATTACCTCGGAGGATGTTATAAAACATGCAAAGGAGCAGGATTGCGGAGGTATTGCTTTTACTTATAATGAGCCTAGTATCTGGTATGAATTTACTTTGGATTGTGCAAAGCTTGCAAAGAAACAGGGTTTGTATACTGTTTATGTTACAAATGGTTATATTTCAAAAGAGCCTTTAAAGCAGATTTCTTGTGTTTTAGATGCAATGAATATTGATGTTAAGGGTTTTACTGAAGAGTTTTATAGAAAGGTTTGTAATGCACGTTTGCAGCCTGTTTTGGATACATGTGTTTTAGCAAAGGAGTTGGGCATTCATATTGAGCTTACGTATCTAGTAATACCAGGTTATAATGATTCAAGTGAAGAAGTTGAAAAGTTTTGTTTGTGGGTCGTTGAAAAACTGGGGGGAAATATTCCTGTTCATTTTAGCCGTTTTCATCCTGATCATAATATGCTTAATGTTTCTCGTACTCCGATGGATACGCTGATTAATGTTTTTAATATTGCAAAGAAAACTGGTCTTTCTTTTGTTTACCTTGGTAATGTTGCAAGTGGAGAGTATGAAGATACTGTTTGTCCTAAATGCGGTAGTATTTGTATAAAAAGGGTTGGTTTTTCTGTAAATTTAAATAAGCTGGATAGGGGTAAGTGCAAGAGCTGTGGCCAGGATTTAAGCATAATTTTTTAAAATATTTATAAAAAACAAAAGATTTAAATATTATTTAGTCCTTAATTATTATTAGATTAGTATATTTATAAATATTTGAGGAAAAACTTAATAAAGGTATAAATATACTTATAAATATAGAAAAATAGTATTAAAATTATAAAATACCATGGTGAAAATTATGAATTTGAAAAAAAGCGATAAAATAATTGCGGCTGCAGCAGTTGTAATACTAATTATTGCAGCAATAGGCGTGATTTTATATACTGATACAGAACCAGATGATAAAATACCAGAAGAAGACGAATTGATTGTTTACAAAGTAAATGTTGAAGAACGTTCAGGTGTATTATCATTGGATAATTCTGAGTATACTATGAAAAACAAAAAACCATATGTTGGTACATTTGAAGTATCATCTGATAACTTAAAAGGCGTTGACATATATGTTGAATATGAAGATAAAGATCCTGGTTTCTTGTTTAAAAAAGGTAGACAAAACACTATAACTATAACCGTTTATGATGAAAATGAAAACGAAGTAGGTTCAAAACAGATTACAGGTAAAGGCAATGAAACTATTAACGTATTCTGCTCAAGTCCTATAAATATTTATGAGATAAAAGCAAAAGATATGAATGATGCAGAAGAAAAACTTGCTGAAAACCTATCAACTACAGGATTGACTCAAACATACACATTAGAAGTATCAGTTAAACATGGTGAGAGCATATTAAGACCGATAATGTTGCTTTTAGAAAAACTTGGAAAAGACAGCTTCACACCTGAGATAACATATAACTATTACTACTATAATCTTGAAGAAGAATATACAAATAATGATGATTTAGTTGAAACCGGACTTACTACATCAATGCCAAAAACATATAGTACGTTAGGTCTACCAGGTAAAAATTAATCTTCATTAGACCTATATTTCTATTTATTTTAGGCAAAATAATTAAATCTTGAATCTTAAAATGGCTCCTATGCCACCTATTCCTTCTATTTTTTTACCTGCATCATGCATTGTATTTATTATTGTAAAATCACTATTGTTTTGTTTTGCGATATCAAGCAGTTTTTCTCCTTCTTTTGTTCGAACTAATTTATCTGTTATAAGCAGCCTTTGAACAGCGCCACTGTTTAATGCATGCTGTACTTCTACAAAACCATAGGCTGCAAGACCACTTTTACGTATTTCTTCAAATAGTTTTTCAACTTGCTCTGTTTCAAAAACTACTCTGTTTTCCTGAGTAATCTGCTTTACAATTCCTGTTTTTATCGCTTCTTGAACTCCATTCATACCAGCATGACCTGTACTGTGAACATGATATTTAGTAAACATTTCAGGATTTTTTTCGCATCCATATTTTATAAAATGTTCACGACTAAAACCAGGGCCTACTATAACTAAATCTGCACCTGTTTTACTATTTGTTTTAAGAACAGATAATATCTCAGCAAAATAATCATTTATAGTATCTGGTGAATCATACATTTTACCAGAACGCTTAGAGGATACATCTGCAATATATTGTATACCACTTTGACGTAGCACTGCAACAGTTGCAGTATCCTCATCAAGAGATACAAAGGTTACAACAGGCTCGTTTCTTTGCTGCACTGCTTCATCAATACGTTTTAGATGATAATGCTTCCAACTACTTTTAACAATTGAGATAGGCTCCATTGATTCATCAGTAACATTTAGTGTATGAAAAGAACCTAAATCCTGAGGTCCTTCAACAATTTTACCATGTATTCTAAGTCTATCTGAAAACTCATGAAACTTTACCTCTTCAACTAATATCCCAAGTTTCATGCGTTTCTTATCAGATTTTTTTGAACGAAGTTTATCCTCTTTTCCATCGTCGACAGTTCTAAAAGTAACAGCTCTTATCAGATCACCTACATCAATTATATTATAAAGATGCCATATGTCATCAAGATTTTCTGCAACAACCTTTACTTCGCCATGTTTTAAATCTTTGAAGACAACCTTCATAATTTTACACCTACGTTATCAATAATCTTTGAGCCACCCGCAGGAATTACGCGATCTACTTCATCAACATTTACATCAAATATTTTACTTAGTTTTTTTGCAATATCAATTTTTTTTGTATCTCCTGGAACTAAAACAATATATCTTTTTGACCATTTTTTAACGGAAGATATTGGCCCACACATAATTTTTTTAACTTTTTCTAACTCTATTTCACCGACTGCAAGTTCAAGTTTACAACGATAATAATTACGTTTTCCACGTATGATAAATGCACCATGCGGTACAAATTCACCGCTCTGAGGTGTTTTACTTACCTGCTCAGGTAAAACCCAATATGCTTGAGCTTCAGCAAACTGCTTCCAGGCTTTACTAAAACTTGTTGCATAAATACAAGCCTCTTCAAGTGTATCATCTGAAATTTTTACTTCTTCATCAGAGATGTTTTTGTTTTTGATAATGATACTTGGTGCACCTTGCACATCTGCATGCGCGTATCTATCTTTATCTGTTAGATATTTTTTAACAATTTTATCATTAGTTTTAGCATCACGACCGCCGATTACAAGATTTGTATCACTGCTAATAAACCAGCGGTAACGCTCAAACCAGAAAATTTTTTTGTTTTTGACAGCGCGTTTTTCAGATTCTTTTTCAATTGTTTTTTGTCTTTTTTTAAGTTGTTCAAATTCTTCCAAAGTATTATTTATCGATTTTTGGGTGCCTGCAAGTTTGTTTCTAAGTTTTTTGTTTTCATCATATGCTTTTTCAGCATTTTGAGAAACAGACAATCTAAAACTTGTTTTTACCTCAAAAACTTTACCGGTTGTATCAGATAAATTTAAAATTAAAAGTTTTTCTTCTGGATTAAAAAATTTAACAATATTTTTATTGTTTAACTCTTGTATTTTTTCATCTTTTTCTTTTAAATCTAATATGTTTTTAATTTCAGAGAGTAGTTCTTCTATCTCTTGATAATGAAGATAGATAAGATCTCCTTCAATTTTTTTCTCGTTTATTTGTTTTTCAATTGTTGTAATTGCTTCTTTTTGCTGTGTAAGCTGGCGCTCAAGTTTACCAAGTGATTTTTCAAAAGATTTATCTTTTTTAACTTCTGTTTTTTGCTTTTTTATAAAAAAACTTAGGCCTTTGGAGAAATTTTCTATTTTTTCGAATTTTGCATCTGTATATTTTTCAAATTTAAATGGTAAAATATCAATTATTTCATCATCTTTTTTAATAAGTGTTGGTTGGAATTTTTTATCAATAAAAATATTGAGAAAACTTTGGATATTTTCAAAAATCTTTGATAAAGTTTCATCATCAACATCATTTACAGATGTTTTTTTATCTACATTGCTTCTAATACATATTTCTTCTGCAATAGAGCCACTTAAATTGATACTTACAGCAAGAGTTCTGACAATATCACTTGTGCTTTCTTTGAAGCGTTTTTTAAAATCATCAAAACTAAGTTTAAATGGATTTATCTGTGGAGGGGGTGCAGTGTATTGTTCTTTACCTTTAATTTTTCTATGTGCCCAGCTTTCTCTGATAAGTGGTACAATTATGTTTTCTTGTGGGTTTACAAGAATGATATTTCCTTTTGAAAAAAATTCGCAGATTAAAGTGTAATCTCCTTCTTTTTTACTTATTATAATTTTTATTATACGATCAAACTCATGCTGAATTATATCCTTTATTCTACCGTTTGTTAGATATTTTCTAAGCGCCATTGCAAAACTAGAGGGTTTTTCAGGGGTTTGAAACTCGTTATCTGAAAGACATATTAGTTCTCCGTTTCTGATAAAAAGTTGTTCTTTTTGTTTTGTATTTACATTTTTTACTTTAATTAAAATCTCGTCACGAGAAAGCTGATATATTTTTTCTATGTATGCATCTTTGAGATTTTTTAACTCATTTACAATTACATAGATATCAAATGATGAAAGCTGCTTTTGCATAAACAACTAAGTGAATACAAGTGGTAATATTAAAAAAGTGTCATAAAAGAAAAAAAGAGGAGGGGATGGGAATTTGGGATGCTTAATTTATTAAATCTGAAATATATGGCAGAGATGCCAGTTTGGCTGGCATGTCCCCCGTATCTTATCGTCATTCTAAGACCATATACGTTCTTCTAGTTTATATATCTAAAAAGGGGGTCATTGAAAGTATTCATTTTTATTAATTAATACAAAAAGAGACTATTCATCTAAAATTCTTAAGGCATTTTGCTATTTATATAACAAAATGACTGCGGTGGAGAAAAATCACTGATTAATTCATTTGGTTCAATAGGTTCATCAAAAATATTTAGATTCTCAATTCCTATTGCAAATCCTTTATTAAGATTTTTAAAATATTCAAAAAACTCTTTTTCATCTATACCAGATACCTCTTGAAGTTCTATCCATAATCTAACTGGATCATCTTCAATAATACTTCCTATGCTGAATTCTCCGACTATTTTTTTTGTAGGAGCGGTTGAGTAGATGACTGCTTTTTCTACATTTTTATTTCTAAAAATTCTTTTTCTAAACTCGTATTGTTTTTCTCCTGTTAATATTTTTTCAACATATTTTGGTTTAATTGACAGTAAAACGTTTATCTATCTCACCCTCCTCTTTTAATATTAAATATTTTTTATGATCTATCTCTGTAATCGTCTGTGGTGCTGCAGACAATATATTCATCTTTAATAGTTTATTTAAGGATAGTGATTTTTCTAAATAAAAATGATGTTGAAATAAAATCACTGTTGTTGGTTTTTGAGACATTTGCTTTATTTCTTCTTTAGAGTATACGGTTCTTTTACCAACGTATTTGATGATGTCGTTGCTGTCCTTAATTCCTTGATGCACTTCCTCAATTGCGCCAACTGGTCGTATTTCACTTAGTTGTTTTGTTCCTCTTGATAAATAGAATAAGATGATATCTCCGGGGGTCATTTTCTTTATTTTTGAATGAGTTAAATATGCTTTTTTAATAGTGTTTCCTTCAATTATGAAATCGCCTGAATATTCTGTCAAGCTTGATTGTCTTTCTTTTGAGTCTGTAAAAAGTCTATTGTAGTATTGAGGTCTGATTGGTATAATGAATTTTTTTACTTTTTTGCCATCATATAAACTCGGGTAATATTGTTTGTCTATTTCGACAAATGATAATTTTTCTGTTTGATTTTTTTTAATTGTTAATTTTTTTAGATAAACGTCTTCTCCATTTTTATTTATAGCAACTTTTGAGAATCCATATTGAGTTATTAGATTCACCAGCATATCTTCTTCTTGAGTAAAATGTGTTAGATATATCTCATAAATCTGATTGTTAATTGCATATTTGACACACATTTTTATAAAAAGTTCACCGATTTTATGACCAATATGTGTAACTTTTAGTGTGCATATCTTTACTCTTTTTCTTTTTGGCAGTCTCGGCCTGCTATCTTCTATTGGTTCATCTTCTATTTTGTATATTAAAACAGCTCCGATGCTCCCATCAGATCTATAACTTACGAAGCATTCTCGCCCCTTTCGAGCTATTTTTTTAAACCAGCTGTCGAAACCCGTGTATTCTTTTCTTAAGGAACTAAATATTGGATCATTTATATCTAGATTATAAACAAAATCTTTTTTGAGTGCAGGCGGTGTTGTTAATGGTTTTGTCCTTGTATATTCCTCAAAGAATTCTAAAGCATCTTGAATTAGAAAGATTCTATCTGAAATTTTTATTTCCTTTGCTTTTTTATGGATTCCTTTATCCTCTGTTATTAAAAAATCTACGGCATCACGATACACGGTATATAAAATTGCGTTGTCAATTTCATCGTGAATATTTTTTTCTTTTTCTAGGCTGTCTGTGAAATTGGTATCTTTCTGATATTCTGGCGGTTTTTTTAAAATAGGATAGGTTTCTATTTTTGAAAGAGTGGTTTCTCTTCGTTTTTTATCTTTGTCTTTTTCTAGCTCTTTTACAGATGCCGGGTGAATCAGAATAGTAACATTTGTCTCGTTTAATATTCGTAATAGTCTTTGTAAATTTTCTTTAAGGGGTTGATCGTCTTCACGGTAAATAAAAATGTTAGTATCAATTAATATTCTCATGTTCTAACCTATTAATTGTTGATTTCTTCTGATAGATAGTACTTTTATTTTATTAAATACTTTTTTTAGGGGTCATTGAAAGTATTCGCAGGCTTTGTCTCAAAACTCAAGAATACTTTTAATCAACTCTTAGAAACTTTATAATCTACAATTAACACTTTTGATTTTATTATGGCAAGAACAGGTGTTGCAAATCTACCTTTGCATGGTGGTAAAGCACCAAAGTGGTTATTTGATAGGATGGTAAAACTCTCCGAAGGAATTGTCGAAGTAATTATTAATGAATATGGGAAAGATGAATTTTTGAAACGCATATCAGATACCTTTTGGTTTCAATCTTTTTCGTGTGTACTTGGCTATGATTACCATTCTAGTGGTACAACTACTGTTACATGTGGTGCACTTAAAGAAGCGATAAAACCTGAGCAGCATGGTTTTGCAATAGCAGGTGGCAAAGGAAAAGCCTCGAGAAAAACCATTCAGCAAATAGAACAAATCGGAGAAACCTTTAGTTTCACTGATTCAAAAATAAAAGAACTACAGTATTCAAGTCGTATGAGTGCAAAAGTAGATAATACTGCAATTCAAGATGGTCATACTCTGTATCATCATGTTTTTTTGTTTACTGAAGGTGGTAAATGGTCTGTAATTCAGCAGGGAATGTGTTCTGATACTAATTATGCTCGCCGGTATCACTGGTTGTCGGGCTTTGATAGCTTTATAAAAGATCCGCATAGTTCAATTATTGGAGAAAATGCTGGTAAGGTTCTTAATATGGTTTCAAAAAACAGTGTCTCTTCTCAGAAAACTTGTGTCGATTTGGTAAAAGATCATCCTCGTCATCTTGTAAATGATTGGGCATCACTTACCAGACTTGAGACTCAGACTACTTTGGATGAATGGGCTGGTAATAATTATTCTAGAGCTATAGTAAGTCTTGATATGCCCCGTAGCATTAATTGGAATAAAATGAGGGAAATCTATGATTTTCAACCTAAAAACTATGAGGAACTTCTATCATTGAAAGGCGTTGGCCCTAAAACAGTGCGGGCTTTGGCGCTTATTTCTGATCTTATTTATGGTGATAAACCTTCATGGAATGACCCCGTGAAGTTCAGCTTTGCTCACGGAGGAAAAGACGGCGTACCTTTTGAAGTAGATCGCAAATCTATGGATGAGTCGACCGAATTTATAAAACAAGGAATCTCTCAGGCAAATATTGGTGATAAAGAAAAAATGCATGCTTTTAAAAGACTTCAAAAGTTTGTAACTATAAATCAATGAGATGCTTATACTATTTTTCCATTTCCTATATGATGCAGTTTTTTAGCATTTAAATCAAGTAAAATAAAGTTGTCATCTTTTGTATAGCAAACTGGTTTTTCAGTTTCAATTGTAATAGTATTTTCTTTTATGTCTGTTATTGTAATAGGTATACTTTGCATTCCAATTGTTGCATGAAATACTCCTTTTTTGACTTCTGGATAAAAACGATTTTTAGTAAATTTTAGTGTAAACTTTGTATCTGTTTTTGCAGCATCAGAAACTGTGAATGCAGAGCCTCTTTTCATCTCTTCAGCAGTTGCACCTTTTATTGCAAGTCCTACTCTGCATCCTGTTGATGCTTCGTCAAAATCTTTATCTTGCATCTGAATTGAGCGTATTACTACTTCTTTATTTATTGGTAGAAGCATCAGTTTATCATGCTTATGAATAATTCCTTGTTTCACAACTCCTAGGATTACTTCTCCAACACCTTTTACACTAAAAGAATGATCAACTATTATTACAGGTGGTGCAGATATGTTTCTTTCAGGGTTTATCTTTTCAAGAATCTGCATTATTTTTGAAATATTTTTTTCAGTTATTGTAAAATTTTGAAGTGTTGTATCTTTTATTAGATTTGTAAGTTGTGTTGTATCTGAATATTCTGGAACAATTATCATTCCCTCTTTTATACCAACTGAATCTAACAGAAGAATTGTTTCACCTACATCTGAAGTTATTTGTTCACAAGAAATAATTGCAAAATCAATTGTAGAAAGTATCATAGTTTTTGTAGTGAGTTTATCTTCAACAGGTGACATGAACGTAAATATACAATCATCTGTTTTTCTGTTAGACATTAAAATATCGCTAGCTGTGCTTTTTTTACCAAGTTCACTTACAAGTTTTTCATCGTGAAATATGCTAATTGTTACGTGTTTCATTAAAAACCTGCAATAAAATACTTAAAATAAAGTTATGGGCCCGGCAGG
>CAZFAZ010000066.1:0-4527 GCA_964517155.1 uncultured Thermoplasmatales archaeon | reverse complement strand
TTGTACATTGGGATGGGATGAAAAATTAAACTAAGTGTTAAATCACTGGTAGGTAACCTATTATTTATTGCAGCTTTATTTCTGATAATAGCGCGTTTCCTATCAGTATGGTCTGGAACACCATTCCCAATAAATCTTGTTACATCTGATTCAATGACGCCTACTCTTTTTGAAGGAGATGTCGTTGCATGGACACCTACAAGAATAGAAGATATAAAAGTTGGAGATATAATTGTCTTTAAAAGCCATATACGTTGGCCAGATCAAAAAATAGTAGTTCATAGAGTATCAGACATTACACAATCTCGCAGCGGAAATATTTTACTTGAGACAAAAGGAGATAAAAACGATTTTACAGATCAGGCAGGACCACATATACCAGAGCCATACATAAGACAAGATGCATTAATGGGAAAAGTAATATCAATAGGACAAACACCTCTAAAAGTACCATTTGTTGGAATAATAGGCCTTTGGATAAACCAAGGACTCGAAGCTGTATCACAGCCAACAAGTGCAAAAGAATCAATAAGTTATCTTGGAGTTTTTGCACCGCTTACAATATCTGCTGTAATCCTTGTAGCACTCATGTTTATAATACCTGAGCATGCAAAAACTTTCAAAGAAAAAATAAGGCTTTATATATTTGGTCGTAAGCCACTTAACCTTAAAAAAACAGCAATTTCATTTCTTGTAATATATATTGTTTTTTTAACAGTTATACATGCTTTTGCCTTTGATTCACAAACAGCATCTGTTGGAATAAATGCTGAAAGCGAAAAAGCAGTAGCTATTAACTTTGGAAGGATAAGAACAGGTACTGAATCATTTCCAAAAAACCTGGAGATAATAAACCCTAGTACAATGCCTGTCAAAGGAATAGTTTTTGCACAAGGTGAAATAAATGAACATGTTTCAAAAAATGTTTTTAATTTAAGTAGAGGCAAAGTTAATTCAATGAAATTAAAAGCCTATGCCTCAAATATAACTGCTAATGGAACATATACCGGAAAAATAATGGTTTATTCTTCACCATTCTGGCTTTTATTTTCTGATTCTTTTATACAAAACCTGCTTGCGTGGAATGCAGAAGCAACAGTATATTTACTAGATTTATTTTCAGCTGCAATACTTACAACACTAACGCTTTTACTTTTAATTGGAATAACTTTTATATCAGATAACCTAAGTACACTGGCAATTGATAGATCATGGCGACATTATTCAAAAACAATAATTAAGAAAAAACATGTAAAAAAAGTAATCTCACTAAAAGGCAAAATCAAAAAAACAGTAAGCAACAGCATGGGCTGGATTCTTAATATAAATTATACAAAATCAGAAGGAAAAGAAACATTTTTTACAAACTATGGAAAACCAATTATAGCATCATTGGTGCTACTTCCAATTCTTTTCATTATAAATGATCCTTTCTCAGCTATGCTAGTAGCTATACTTTTAGGAGGAATTATAGCATATTTTATCAGCTGTAAATTAAGAAAAAAAATTGTTTTAACTACATTTATAATTATGATTACAAGCATAGTATATACACTGATACAATTAAATCTTATAATATTTGAGCAGCAAACAGATATGATGCAAATATTATCATTATTAATAGGAGCTATAGGTGTTTATATCCTGATATTATCTTTATTGTTAGTACCATTCGCAGCTATCTCCTGGGCAACTACGCGTTTCATCCGAAATGTTAAAGAACAGAAAGACCCATTACTTTCATTGGAGGGAAGCTGTGATCTGTAAAGATTATCAGCAGGAGTTGGATAAGGATGCCTCTATTTAAGAAAAAAGATAAGGGTTCAAAAAAACAAATAAAAAATAATTTGAGCTCAAAAGAGGTTTATAATAATCAAAAACATCTTACTGTAAAAAAGAAAAGAAAACTAGGTTTAGGCCGTAAAAATAAAGAAAAAATAGATAAAAAACAACAAGTAAAAACAGATATAGCTCAAACCGCTGTTTTAAATGAGGTTGACATAGAAGATTTTCAAAAAGAAACAATTAATACTCAAGAACCAATTGAGAAAAAAGAGTTTTCAAAAGAAAAAAAGAAAACATTTATTAAAAAAGATTTGAAAAACAAACCTGTATATCTTGAGGATACTGGAGAAAAACTAGGTTTTGTTTTTGATACAATTTATGATAAAGACAAAAATATTGTTGGTTTTAAAATAAAAGACGAAAAATCTGATGCTGTCCTTAGTTTTCCACTAGAGCAGTTTGATTATACAAACGAGGGTGTTATTTTCATACCTGGATGGTATACAAACTCAGTTAAAATAATTGAAAAACTAGAATTTAAAGATAAAATATCACCTGAGCTTACTGCATTAATATCAGATGATGAGGTTTCAAATGAAGAGTTATACGATATTTTTGTAAAGCATGATGATGAAATGGTAAACTATATCGATGATGCAAAATCCCTTCGAGAACTACTTACAAATAGACTAGGTGTTTTAGAGCGTCAAAGACTTGCGCTTAAAGATGATTTAATGGATCTTACTGAAAAAAGACTTATCAAAGATATAGACCGCAGAGAATTTTCAGAAGATGTGCTTAAACATAGAAGAAAAGTAAACATCCTTGATATAAATATAAATAAATGTAAAGATTTAATTAAACGCCTAGATAATACATCCTTTGGCTTGCTTGGAAAAGAAAACATCATTCAAAAAATAGGAAAAAACAGAAATAAAACTGATTTAAACATTAAAAACACTTTTTATGAAAAAATACTTGAATCTTCACCATTGCAAAAAGAATTAAAACTAGAAAACAACATGGTAAAAGAAACAGATGCCTATTACAAAGACAAATATTTTGCACTTAAAAATCAATTTGAGCAGCTAGAATCAGAATATCAAGAGCTGAAAATAGCAGTTGACAGACTTATTGAAAAATAAAGAAAATTAAAAAAGATTAATATTACTTTAAAGCATTATCAATAATTAAATAAAGGATATTATTTATTTAAAAATTAGGTAGTTTGTTTCCCAACATACGCTGGGGTGAGGCTGAATAGTATGAAATATAGTTCTAATAAAAAAAAGGATGATAACGCATTTGAAACAGATATTAAGACTTTATCTGCTTATCTTGATAGCAATTACCCTGTTTTTGTTGTAAATCGAAACGGCGAGCTTACCGATGTAAATGATGCATTTTGTAAAAAAACAGGGTTTAAAACAAAAGAGTTAATCGGCAGAAACATAACTGATTTAGGTTTTATCACAGATGACTCAAAAAAAGAACTACGCTATAGACATGTATCACGTCTCATAGGAAAACAAAGTCCTTTTTACACAATTGATTTGATAAACAAAAAAGGAGACTTAGAAACATTTGAAATTGATACAAAACCATTGATTAAAAACAGTAGATTTACAGGAGAAATAAACCTTGTTAAAAATACAACTATGAACAAAGAAGCATCATCGTTTGATAAAAGAACAAAAAAAGAATTTAGAAAAGAAAGAATGGGAAACGAAGAGGCAACATACTCCTTTCAAAAATTAAAAGAAAAAGATCAAGAATTGCAAAGCATAAAAAGCTTAATAGAAAAAAAAGAAAAAGAATTTGACTTGCAGCAAAGAAACTTTGATTTTGTAAATAAAGAACTCAGTGAAAAAGAAAGAGAAATAAACAGTAGAATAAAAGAGATAAATACTCTTGAAAATGAAATTGAAAAAATAAAAGATAGACTTCATCAAAGAGAGCAAGAAATAGAAAATCTCAGAGAAGAATTAAGAAAAAACAGCTCTGAATTAAACGATAAAAACTTTGAAATTGAAAAAATACAAAAAAATATTCAAAGAGAAAAACAAAGTTTTTCTGAACAAGAAAAAGAAGTTAAATCAAAAGAAAAAGAACTAGAAAAAATAAGAGAAGAGCTTGTAAAAAAAGATGAAGAAATAAAAGCGCTTCATGAAGATTTTGAAAGTAAAAACAAAATAATTGATGATCTTAAAAAACAAGTTGCTCAAAATCAGAAAAACTCTTCTGATAACAACAAAAAAGTACTCAATCTTGAAAAAGAAATACAAGAAAAACAAATTGAGCTTGAAGATGCAAAAGAAGAAATAAAATTAAAAGAACTATCTTTGGAAAAACTAAAAAAAGTACTTGATGACAAAACTGAGGAAATAAACACCAGAAACACTCAAATCAAAGAATTTCAAAAAGAATTAAATACAAAAACAAAGGATTTAAAAGATTTGAAAAAACAGCTTTCTGACAAGCTAAATGCTATTGATTTAAAAGAAGAAATATTAAATAATCAACAGGAGAAAATAAAAGAAATTGCAGAAAAACTTGATGAAAAAACAACCGAGCTTACCAAAAAAGACAATGAGCTTAAAAATATTAAAGAAGCAATTAATGAAAAAAATAATACAATAGAAATATTAAGAAAAGATTTCCAAGAAAACATAACAGAACTTGAACAAAACAAAAACATTCTCTTAGAAAAAGAACAAAACGTAATAAACCTTAGAAACGAAT
>CAZFAZ010000065.1:0-4249 GCA_964517155.1 uncultured Thermoplasmatales archaeon | reverse complement strand
CTATCAGATTAAACGAAAGATTTGAATCTGCAGATATATTCATGGGGTACAAGCCTATTAAAAAAACACAAGATAGCAAAATAATCATTATTTTTTTTTATTCATTTTTTAATCCTCTTTTCCACCTATCTTTTTCAGTAATTAAATTTATAGGTCTTATATTTTTTCATTTTTTACTTTATTTCTTAATTTTAGAAGATATATTTTATATGTGATTTATTTATATCATATTTATTTAGGAGAGATTGTTAGATAAAACTACAAATTGATTATTATGAATAATAATTCAATTAAAATTATATTATATAGAAAGGGTGGATTTGAAAAACCAGAATATAATATAACTATCTATGATGATAGAAAAATTGTTTATGAAGGTTTAAATAACGTCAAAATAAAAAGTAAAATTGAAACTTTCATTAGTGAAGATGATGTTATTTTAATTTTAGAAGAATTAAAATCATCTAAACTTTTTTCTATAAATCAAAAATACAGCATTGATGAAGGATTAAATCGCTCTTTTACTAAAATTACTGTTGAAATACAAGGATTGCAAGGCGAGATAAAAACAAAAACTGTTATTCATTATGATGATGATACACTTATTCCAAATAGTTTAAAGATTTTTGAAAATAAAATTGATGAAGTTGTTAAATCGTATCGATGGGTAAAGACTCCTTCTGAAGAAAAAAAACAAGTAACACCTGTACAAAAACCTATTATAAAAAAACCTGTACAAGATATCCCTAAGAAAAATAACAAGAAAAAAATTGTTAAGATTGCTATACCTGCTGTCGTTGGCATAATTCTATTTTTGTGTTTATTTTTCTTTGTATTACTAGATACATCTGATATTGTATATGATCCTCCAAGAATACTAAGTTTATCTGTTTCTGATTATGCTCTTGGATTAGGTGATAAGATAAGTATTAATTTTGAATATGAAAATATCACAGAGAATATTACTTATAAGTTTTCAGGCAAGGTTAATTTATATCATGAACAAAATTTGGTAGATAGTTACAGTTTTTATGTTAATTCTTCTCAGGAAATTGTAAATAATTGCGATTTTGTAACTAAGTATTCATGGCCTTTAGGTAATTACAGAGTTGTCTTTATTTTAAAAGATGAAATATCTGGTTTAACTGCAAGTGATGAAACTTATTTTACGTTGTATGAAAAAATACCAAAAATAAATATATTTACAACTGCAAGTTCTGTTTCAGCTTATAGGGTTTATACTGCTAATTCTATTTTTAATATTAATGATACTGTTTTTGTTTATTTAGAATATACTGAGATTGCTACTACTGATGATAATACTATATGTGATATAATCTTAGTTTTAAATGTTACATCATCTAATAAAAAATATTATTATTCTAGTATTAATAAAACAACTGTTGGAAATAATTCTCAGATGTGGTGGTTTGAGCTTGATTCAAATGTTTGGGAAAATTCTAAGATTTACAAAGCAGATATTGATTTATATGATCGTAGAACATCTCTTAGTGCTAGTAAAAGCACCTCATTTTATGTTTCTTAGATTGTTACCCTTTTTCAATCTTTAGATAATTATTGCTTTTTTGACATTTTGTCAAGAAATATTTAAATACTATAACATATAGAGTATATCATATCACGTTTGTGATAAAGATTTAAAAAGGTGAGGAAAAAATGAGAAAAAAAATAATGAAAAATAAGATGCTAGTAATAACAACAATTTTTGTTGTTGCAATGTTTATAGGAACAAGTATGAGTACAGTTTTAGCAAATGACGTAATGACAAAAGAGAAACGAGCAAAAGAATTAGGATTAGAAATAGAACAAAGTTCTGAACAGGAAGAAACAGAGTGTGTATTATGTAGTATAACACGAGCAGTAGAAGAACAAGAAAAACTTAGAGCAGCCGTAGAAGAAGAAATTCAAAAAACCGAGGAGAGAAGCGCAGAAATCGCCTCAACTCTAACAGCAGCTGTATCTTCAGATTCATTATCAGAAGAAGATGAAGTCGTTTCATTGTTAAAAGTTTTAACTCAAGAAGTAATAGCACTCAAACAAGAAGTATCCCTACTTCGTCAAGAAGTTAGAATGATTTCCAGTGGAGTACAACAATCAGTAGATTTGTCTTTTGACGCAGTTTTTAAAACAGACGAAGAGAAAAAGAACATGGCAGCATTTTTAGTGGGATTAGTTGAAACTTATCCTACAATACAAGAAACAAGAGCATTAAGCGCAGATCAACAAATATCTGTAAGAATAAATTCAGCTAGTCAATTTGAACAAATGGCATTAACTGCAAGAAGCATAAAAGAAAAAGACGGATTTGAATTAATTGCAGCATATCTAAGAGAAGATGTTGAACAAGTACGAGTAATAAAAAGCAGAATAGAACAAAGAGGAATAAGCAGTGTTTCAGAAATTAGCAATAATATACCAACAAACATAACGGATAATAAATATGGAGAGTCCTTAGAAGCAATACCAATACCAGATTTTACACACCCAGTAATGGCAAGAGGATCTGCAACCAGTACAGCTACTTCTGCTGGCAGTCCAACTAGCATAGGTTCAACAGAATGTGTCGATGGAATAAGATCAGCATCAAATGCAGAAAGAACTAGTTGTGAAGCCGAAATCGACTCAATGACCTTAAATGCGGTGTTAGCCGCTCTTCAAGCAGCTGGATATATCGCTGGTGAAACATGGGACATTATATCAGATTGGGATTTCCCTCTACTAAATATGGGTGCTGACGCTTGGAGCAACCTACCTAGCAACATACAATTGGATTTACTAGTTGTTGCAGTTGGCCTAGGTATTATTACAGCTCCAGCATGGTTACCCGTAGTTGCAACAGCAGCTGCATCGATAGGACCTGCATTGATAAGTGCATTAAGAAATGGATTTAGACTTAGTACAGGTGGTTCAATGGTCCTTGCTGGGCTCTATGATATGGCAAAATCTGTACTCTGTACTATCATTTATTGTGATGATGAAGGTGGTAGCAACCTAGGACTACTTGGAAAAGCTCAGGCAGAAATATTCGGCATACCTATGCAAACCAATACCATGTCATACGGTACAAGCTCATATGGCACAACAGGGTCATCCAGTTCAAGCAGCTCATCCAGTTCAAGCAGCTCTAGCCAATCACAGCAACAAAGCCAAAGCGCAAGCATTTAAAAATAATTATAAAAAAGAAGTATCCGCAGGGATACTTCAACTTTTGTTTTTTTTTAATCACTATTTTTTAATAGATTTTATTAACCTTTTTAGCATCTATAATAAATTATAATGGAGATGAGGAGAGCTTTAAGAAAAAATATTTTTTTAATTCTAACAGTTTTAATAAGCTTTATAATAACGTTTTATTCAAGCACAGTTTTTCTTCCTAATCAAAAAGAGCTGAATTCAACTAGCAACCAGGCATCATCAATTAAAACACAGCTAAATGATTATAAACGTTCATTAGAAAATACAATTAGCAACATAAACCTTCTAAAAAATCAAAACAAAACAGAGTTAAAAGATCCAACTTACAACCAAGTCCTTAGCTTTATTATAAATGATACCACAAACGAAAACACATATCATGATACAGATTACAACTGCGTACATTTCTCAACCGATGTAAACAACAACGCAGAAGAACAAGATATTAGATGTGCATATGTAGAGCTCATATTAAACAACAACTATCCACATGCAATAGTTGCATTTAACACCACAGATAAAGGACTTATATTTTTTGAACCACAACTAGATGAAATAGCACAAATAGAAATAGGCAAAGACTACTGGCAAGACTGTTTAGAAAATTCAACAAGCCATGGATCAGGAAACATAATATTAGATTATATACTGTATTGGTAAAAAGGAAATTAAAAAAATGGATAAAAAACCAAAGAAAAAAACTACAGCTATACTAACAATTATACTAGTTTTAACAGTAACTTTAAACCTAGCTATAATAGGAATAAACCATACAATCTCAAATGAAATAAAAGAATTACAAAACACTATAAAATACTATGAAGAAAAACTTATAATTTTACAAGAATCTTATGAACAAAATAAGTCAATATTAACAACTTTAAAAGAAGGAGACAAATACACCTTACATGATCCATTACTTGAAGAAGTAAATGATTTTTTAAAAAATGAAAGTAGTACTAAAGCAAATACTGTTATTAATAATGCAAAAAACAAAGGAATCAGATGTGCTTATGTACAGGTTATTATAAGT
>CAZFAZ010000064.1:0-13831 GCA_964517155.1 uncultured Thermoplasmatales archaeon | reverse complement strand
CGGCCAGGGTCAGCGCTTCGGAACCATTGGCTGCCGTGTCGATCAGACAGCCCGCACGTCCCAGCAGCATCTCCACAAGGGTCCGGCTCAGGTAGTCGTCGTCGGCTACCAGGACGCGCGGGCACAGCCGGCGGGGTTTCTCGTTCATCTGTTCCCGTTGCGGTTGGCCGAAACGGCCGGCACGTCCGGCGGGCGGATATGCTGTGGCTGGCGATGCAAGCTTCGCATTCGCGTGGATAGCCAGCGGCACGGTCACCCAAAAGCTGCTGCCGTTTCCCGACTGGCTGCGGAACCCGATTTGCCCGCCCATCAGGTCGACCAGTTGCTTGCAGATGGACAGTCCAAGCCCCAACCCTCCGAAGCGGCGCGTCGAGGAGCCGTCGGCCTGGGCGAAGGCGTCGAAGATAACCTGCTGCCGGTCCGCGGGGATTCCCACGCCCGTGTCGGTGACAACCATGCGAATGACGGCGGCCCCGCCACTGTATTCGTCGAGCGACACGCGCACGTGGACCTCGCCTTGCGAAGTGAACTTCAACGCGTTGGCCACCAGGTTGCCGAGGATTTGCCCCACCCTCCGCCCATCGCCGCGCAGCCAGCAAGGCACGGCGTCTTCCACGCTGTAGTCGATTGCCAGCCCCTTGTGCCGTGCCAGGTCGCGCGAGGCCATCATGACGTCGCGCTTACAACGCGGAGGTCGCCAGTTCAATTCTGGCCTGGCCCACTATTTAGGGGGGTATATAATAATTCATGGCTGAAAAAATATTATTTTCATTGGAAAACTGTGTTAAATGCATGAAAACAAAAGAGTTAATTGAAAATAGAGATGATATTAAAATAGTGACTTATTCTCATGATATTAGTAATTGGACTACTGATCAATTAAATGATGCTAAATCTCATAATGTTTTTGAAGATTTACAGCAAACAGCACCAATTCTTTGGGTTGATGGTGTTAAACTCATTGGTTATTTAAGGATTAGAAAATGGCTTCAGGATAATAAATAATATAAAAGTCAGCAACATTATTTATTTTCTAATGTATGATGAACTTGAAGAAATAAAGAAAAGAAAAATGGAGCAATTAAAAAAACAATACATGTTTGGAGGAAAAAATATGGATAAAAATATACTTGATAAACCTTTGGAATTGACTGATGCAGATATAGATGAACATATACATAAGTACGACACTCTTGTAGTTGATTGTTGGGCTCCATGGTGTGGTCCATGTCGTGTGATTCATCCTATAATAGAAGAACTTGCTATAGAAATGAAAGGAAAAATAGTATTTGGTAGACTAAATGTTGATGAAAACCAGGCAACTTCAATAAAATATAATATAATGAGCATCCCGTCATTACTAGTTTTTAAAAATGGAAAACTAGTTGATGTTATTATCGGCGCTATGCCAAAACAAATACTTAAACCAAAGATTGAGCGTTATAAATAATTTCAAAAATTGCTATACTCCAGTTCTTTTATTATATTGCAGTTTTTAAGGAGACGTGTTAAGTAATGTCCAGAAAAAGAGCTGAAATAAAATCAAAAAAATCATACAAAAAAAATTATTCAAGAATTTATATTGTATTATTAATAATTGTAATGCTGTGTATTTCTGGTTTAGCAGTAATTGTATATAATACAGGTAAAGAAAATAATACAGATGAAGAAAAAATAAAAAACGAAAATAATGAATCAGATGATAGATGGTTATTTGCAATGGATACTGATAATATTCAATATAAATATCAAGCTAATGCCATACCTACATTAGTTATAATGGATAAAAATGGAGATGTTGTTTTTTATGGGCCGGGATATCATTCTAAAGATCAACTCCTCCCGTATATTGAAGATGCGATTTCAGGGACAGCAGAAAGCCTTGCAGAATCTATCGATTTTACGGTTACAACCTTTAATAATGAGGATTTTACTTTATCTAAACATAAAGGAGAAGTAATCATCCTTGATATTATGGGTGTTGGATGTCCACCTTGTGAAATGCAAATGCCTGAGCTTCAAAAAATAAAAAAAGAAAAAGGAAACAGTATTACTATTATCTCAATTGACACATATTACTCAGGTGAAACAAAGGAAGATGTTTTAGAAACATATAGAGATTATATAAAACTTGGTTAAAGATTTTTAGATAAAATGGAAATATTTATTACAGAAAATCAAATTATTAAAAAATAGCTAATGGGGGAGAAAAAGTTAAAATGAGATATTATAAAAAAACAATATTATATGCAGTAATAATAGTCTTAGTACTAAGTTTTTTTATGTTAAATTCAGTAGCTCTTATGATTAATGTAACAGTTACACCAGAAGAACCAGAACCACTATCAACAGTTAAAATAAATGCAAATATTACAATTGAAGAAAACATAGAACAAGTCTATATAAAAATAGGAGAATGTGAAGGATTATCCTTATGTCATTCTATCCAAAACTTATCAATGCAAAAGAACAAAACGTTATATTCTATATCTTATCAGTTATTATATCCTGAAGCGACATTTTTTAAATACTCTTTGAACATAAAAACAGAGGAAAGATGGATTGAAACAGAGTATGTTAATTATAGTTTAGAAACAGAAGATGAAGAAAACAATAATGCAGGTTCTACAAATAATGATGATAATGCAATATCTGGATTTGGTATAATCCTATTTCTTGTTGCTTTATTCTTATCATTTGTTAAAGTTAAAAAAAGGGACAAAAGATGAAATTTCAAATCAAAAGATTATTAATACAAATCTCAATATTTTTTTCTGCAAACTTTGGAGCCTTTGGCCTTAAAACAGGTTTTTGTTTTCCATTTTTCTATTGTAATGCTTGTCCATATGCAACATCAGCATGTCCGATTGGGGCAATAGAAAAAAGTTTATATGATCATAGTTTTGCATGGAAACTTTTTGTATATCCCTTATTAATACTTGGAATAGTTGGTATCTCAACAGGTAGAGCTGTATGCGGTTGGGCATGCCCAATTGGCCTTTTACAACGTACAACAGCAAAGATTCCAAGATATCTAAAAAAGAAAATACCTATCTTTAAAAAAATAGGAAAATGTAAAGTAGAAAAATACTTAAGATACACAAAATATGTGGTCTTAATTAGTCTAGTTATAATAACACCTTTTCTACTTGGTTTTATGTTTACTGACATATGTCCGGTTGGTATTCTAACAGGCACTATTCCAATACTTATTTTAAACCCTGGTAAATTCAGTCCAAATCCCTTTTTTTGGACAGCTATAATTTTCTTCATATTATTCTTTGCATTAATATTATTAGTAGAAAGAGGTTGGTGTCGTTATTTCTGCCCTGTGGGGGCAATACTTGCACTTTTTAACAAGATTAGTTATCTTACTGTGTCTGTTGATAAGGATTCTTGTATTCATTGTAATCTTTGTTCAGATGTTTGCCCGATGGGTATAAATGTTCCTGAGATGAATCGTGATCCCGAGTGTATTCTTTGTGGCAAATGTATAAATGTTTGCCCTAAAAATGCAATTAGATATGAAAGGACGAAGATATGAATAAAAAAATGCTACTAGCAGTTCAGGTTGGTTTAATACTCCTTATCTCAGGTGTTTTAGGCGGGATGTTATATTATACTGATATTTATGATGATGTTGAATCAGGTATTGTCAGAGTTCTTTGCCTTAGTTGTATAAAACTTAAGCCAATAACTTCCAGAGATTTCACTTTTGATACAGCAAATGGTAGGGATCATCCTGATTTTGTTATTGATACTCTAAAAAACAAGGGTCCTATTTTAATTTTATATAGTGAACCAGGCTGTACAGGATGTAATAAGATAATAGATGAAGTTATGGACCCATATTTTCATATAAATTTTACTGACAAAAGCGAATCTTTTGAAACAGAAGTAACTATTGAAAATATTAGTTTCTATTTTTATTATATCTATATAGATGTTGATGCTCCTAAAACAGAAAAAACGGAATCCTTTTGGATTTATGATAAAGACCATATAAGTGGTTTACCTATGTCTACAATAATTACAATTGAATATTCACATGGAGGTGATATCAAACCTTACTACAGTTCTCTGTATAGCAGTGATTTTGAACCCACTGCTAAAAAAAAGTATGAAGTTTTTGTTGAGCTTTTAAAATTCAGTAATGAACTTTATGATAGGAATATTGTTGGATTTAAAAAAACCACTGTTGATTAATATTAACTATAGCAGTTAAACGATAGTTTTTTCAATTTACTGTTTTGTATCACAGAATTTCCACAGGTAAAACCATATTTTTTTTATAATCTGTGACGAATACCGATAGATATTAGAACCACTGGAGAATGGGAAAAAAAGCATATAAAAACACCAGAACCAGAAAACCCAATAAACTATCCAGATTTGCATGAAGAAGTTGGATTAGAAGAATTTATTGGTCAATATAATAATTCAGAAGTTATTGTCTATTGCAATACTGATGCTCGAAGCAGTGAAGCGGTAGATCTTCTCATTGAAAAAATTGCAATTGATGGATTTAATGGATATGTACATAATATGATCGGTGGGATGAATGCATGGAAAGATGCAGGATATCCAACACCAAGAACTCGATCAATTTATCGTTTTTCTTTAATATTAAACAATATAATCCAAAAATTGCTAGAGATTTTTCCTAATTCGTTTCCAGCTCTTAGATGTTTATCAGGGCCCTAGATAAATAAACTTTTTTTTATAATTTTATTTTTTCTCCCTTCTTTAAAGCATCTACTGATTTATCTGCAATTTCATCAAGCTTGTTTTCATCCATTACAGCTTTACGAGCTTTGATATTTTGTTCTTTTATCGCTTGTTTTGCTTCCTGGAATCTTTTACGTCTTTCACCTTTTATACCGATTACTCTACTTTTCATCTCAAAAGCTTTATCATGTGCAGTTTGCGCTTCTTTCTTAAGTTCAACATACTCAGCATGCTTTTTATTTGCTTCAGCAATTGATACGGATAACTCATTTATAAGTTTCATGTATCTTTCATGTTTCTTCTGATTTTCATCATAATACTTCTGAACAAGAGTATGCTCCTCATCTGCTTTTTTAAACATTTCATCTATTGCTTTATCTTTATCAGAAATATCAATTTCTACTTCTTTTTGTTTTTCAAGATGCATCTTTGTTCTTTCGTATTCATCACGTTTAAACCTTATTTTTTCAATTAACTCGTTTTCTTCCTGATGATTCATAGGAACGGTTTCTTGCCGATATTCAAGCATTTGAAAATCTGCTTTAAGCTCTTCAACACGAAGAGGTAAATTTTTAAAAACAGCGCCTTTTTTATTGCGTTTCGCTTCAATTAACTTTTTTGCTTCTTCCTGATAGTTATTGCGCATTTTTTTATGATGCCGCATTTTTTCGACTAGCTCATTGCGCTCTTTTTTAACTTTTTCAATTTCTTCTTTTAACTCTTTACGACTGTTATGTATCATATCTCGTTCTTCACGAGCAACTTTTGCCATGTCATTAAGTTCATTTCTTTTCTGTATGTAAGACTGATACTTTTTCTCTGCATCTTTTAACTGTTCAATTTCTTTTTTACTTTCAGCTTTCTCAGACATAAGAAACACTATAAATTTTGTTGTTTTTTTTGATAAGATTTGAGCACCGATATTAATTAACTACTATATATACCTGGTTTTTTCCTGCTTCTGCAATCCAAGGTATCTCAATATCAGCATGCCCTCCACGAGGTATAATAATATCTTCTACTTTATTTTTTTCCTGGCCATTTACAAAGAAAATAATGCTAATCTTACCGGTTGATACATTGCCATAATTCCAAACCTTAAATGATGTTTCAACTCTGTCTCCTTTTTTAAATGTTCTTGGCCAATGAAACACGCCAGATAATTTAACATCTACTTGACCATTTTTGATAGTTGTAACTGTTGATATATCTGCTACTTTGTTCTTATCACTAGGCTTTACACTGATTATTACTTCTGCCCAATCATCTTTTTTAACATTATCATTTGGTTTAACTAATAGGTTTATAACTTTTGTTTCTCCAGATTGTAAAGCTAATTCTGTTGCATCAACGGAAACATCAAAGCCTTCTGTATCATTTTCAGTTTTTGCAGTTATGTTATATGTAAGATCATATCTGTATGGATTTTTAAGTAATATTTCATATTTTGCAGTTTCATCAGGTGTAATTTCTTTAATTCTTTCAGTGCATATTATATCTGCAAATCTTCTTTTTTTAAGTAATATTACAATTATACAGATTATTATAAGCAATAGTAATACTGCTGAAATTAAAATCCATCCCGCGTATATGCCCGTAAGTCCTATTTTTCCTGCTGCAGATTCAAATGCTCTGTAAATACCTTCAAAGATGTTTGGTGTAGTAACTTTAACTGTAACAATAAATGTTTTTTCTAATTCATCTTGCTGATCAAAACTTTTATCTGATAGTATATCTATTGTAAATTTCTCAGATGCAATATTTGTATACCAGGGTGCATAAACAGTTATATTTACTGTTATCTCTTCATTTTTATCAGAATCAGGATTGTAAACAGTTATTTCTTTTTCAGAGGATAAATTAACGTCTACGTTAAAGCCATGCTCAGTTTTAGCATTTATTGTATATTTATCAGAAATATATCCTTTGTTTTTGTTTATGATAGTAATTGTAAATGTTTCAGATGAACCATGTTTAATTTTTATTTCATCAGGAATATTACTTACTTCAAAATCGTATTTAACTGAATCTTGCGAAACATAAACATATGAAATATTTGTATCAAAACCGGTTTTACCTGTTGCATTTACAAAGAAGTATATTTCATCTACATCATATGCTGAATCATCAACTGCGGTTGAATTTATAAAGATATGAACTTTTTGAGTACTTCCTGAAGTAATTTGAAGTTCCTTTGGATAAACTTCTATATTCCAGTTTCCTGTTTTTTCTTTTGCCTCAGCTGTAATCTTTACTTCATCTGTATGTTTACTAGTAACATTTACTATATAATGTGCACTTCCACCAGAATATACTACTTTATCCTCCAACTCGCCGATTTTTATATTATCTGTTTCTTCTAATGTTAAAACAATTTTTGAAGGATAATCATTTGAGCCGTATAGTATCTTAACTGGTCTTAACAACCCCATAATTGGTTTTTTAACAAAGGCTACTTCAAGACTAAGATTATCGTTATAACATATTTCTTTGGTATTTCCTTGAATATCAAAAGTAAACTTGGTTTCTATATCTGGTCCTTTCTGTAAAAACTCAAGTATATTTGTTCTATCTAATTCTTGTTCATCAGTTGCAATTACTTCATCATTTATTTTTAAAGAAGCAACTATTTTTACTTTACCAAGAATTAAAATCTTTGAATAATGAATATTTAGATGAGCAGTTGCATTTGTAAGCATCTTGTTTCTTTCAAAACCTGAAATACTCCAAGACAAAGGTTCTTTTGAAAGGCTTTGTTTTATGGTGTTTGAACCAGTTGGTTTATCAGTTGTTAATTTTGCATCTTCAGCAAGATAATATGTGACTTTGTTTTTATCAAGTTCATCAATAGGTTTGCCGAGCGTGTACAATGCCCATATTGCAAACCAGTTAAATATATCGCTGTCTTCACTTATATTTTCAAATGATTCAAAGTCCTCTAATCCAGCAAGTATAGGTGGCCAAGCAAACTTTGTACTTGATGTAGGTTTTGTTTCATTTACTATTCTTTCAAAAAGAAACATCTCTGTTAAATAATATGATTCATACTGAAAATCTGAATATTGGCCTTGAAAGTATACTGTTATTTCTTCTGCTTCATCATTTTTAAATTTAATAGATGCTGGATGACTGCTTGATCCATAATAAAAAGCACTGGAACATAAAACATTCGCAAGGGCTGCTACTTCTGCTCCACCGATATCTACATAAGTTAGATTTTCTAGTAATATATCAATAATATCTGATATTTCTATAAGATTTGGATCTGTACTTTTTCTTAGCATATTTGAAATTTTTTCTAGTCTTCCAATAATTTTTGTGTCAAATCTTTTTTCTACAAAACTATTTACTGGTTTTTTGGATTGTTCAATTTCAATTACAAATGCTAGATATTCGTTTTCATCTATACTTACCTGAATGTCTTCTAATTTAACGTTGAATTTTTGGACATAATCTCCAAGTGTTTCTGGTTCTAATTTTATTGTTGCATTACCATTTTGAATACGATTTTTTAAACCTTGTGAATTTATATGATAAACATCTATTTTTAAAGTATCTTGATAATCTATTAATTCCAATAGTTGAATTTGTGTAAAAAGTGGTGCTGAGAAATACAGTTCAAACTCTATATCTTCTTGAATAGTCATTGATTTGTTGCTTTGCCATATTCCAACTTGTCTAAATGGATGTGGTCCTAACTCGTCTTCGAAATCAATCATAGAGCTAAATATATCGATTAATTCCATAATTGATTCTGAGTCATAAGGCTCTTCTGCTTTTATATTATTACTAAAATTAAGTGATAATAAACTGAATAAGAGGGCGAAAGTTATTGCCCATATCTGGGTTTTTTTGTTTATAAGCATGCTGTTATCTCACCTACATCTTTATTTTTGTGTGTATTTATATATAAATCTTTGTTGACAATAGTTACCATTTTTTAGTATTTGGCAACTATTCTAGCAATATTATAATATATTTAATATTTTATAAATATTTTGCTATTAAAAGCTATAAATGGGTAAATTAAGCAAAAAACAGCATTTTAAGCCTAAATTAAAAAGCGAAATAATATTTGTACTCCACAAAAAAATATTAATTTGAAAAAAAATAAATACCTAAGCATACATAATAAAAACGCAATCTTGAAAGGTGGTTCTGAGGAAAAACAAAAAATCCAAAATTAAGATTAGTTTAAGTTTTATACTAATTTTTATATTTTTTATTAGTATATCTGCTGTTAATTCTCTAGCACAGATGCAGTCTATACTAATTGATATAGAACCAACAGACGTCAATGAAAATGATTACTTTACAGTTAGTGCTTATATTATAAATGAGTCAGAAGAAATAGAAATGTTAACAAATGTAAATATCACATTTAACGACCAATTATATACAATTACTGAGCAAGGTGATAACTATGAAATTGAAATCAAAGCACCACTGGTAGACGAAGACACACCAATTCTAATATATGCATCTAAAGAAGGATATTTACCAGGTTATGAGGCTGTTTATGTAAAAAATACAGGTGAAAAAGTTCTTAAAGTAGATGCTAAAGATCTTGTTATTTCTGCAGGAGATATATTTTATGTAACTGTATACGAAGACGGCAAACAAGATCAACCTGTAGAAGGAGCAACTGTTTATATTTCTAATCAGTGGGATAATGTTGAAACAACAAATGAAAAAGGCATTGCTTTTTTAAAAGCTCCTGATAAAGGATTTGAAGAAATTAGAGTTATAGCAAGTAAAGAAGGTTATGTATCTGACTCAATTTATATTCGTATAAATCTTAAAGAAGACTTGCTTACTCTTATTATAAATAACAAATACTTTATGGTTTTTATAGCTATCTTAGCACTCCTTTTTTCTATTTTATTTGTTCATTTAAGACAGAAAAAAAATGTTTACAACCGTGCAAAAGAAATATCAAATAAAAAAACTATTGATAAATATACTTCAGAATCAGATACCTCATCTGATAAAAACAGGTTTGAGTCCCAAGGTTTTATCGGACCTTCTATTAGAGTCAATCAAGGTAAAGATAGTAAAGTTGAAGAAATAAGGATAAGCCGCTCCCGTAAAGAAAAAGAAATAGTCGATGTAAAAACTCAAAAAGATGAAACCCAAGATATCATTGATAAGAAAAAGACTCAACGCCGTGAGTATGATTGGTTTGAAGGTGTAGATGAAATACGCTATGAAATTGATAAACTCACAGGAGAAATTGATGAAGAAGGCATAGATAAATGGTTTGAAGGTGTAGATGATATTAAGAAAAAAATAGATGAAAAAATGAAAAAGAAAAAACAAAATCAAGAAGAAAACAACAAATAAATAATCTTTAAGTAGTGTTTAAATATTTTAATAAGGTTAAGGGTTTTTTATGGCAAAAAAAAATAAACTTATATCAGACTTTTATGAATTGAAAGTTAGTCAAATTATTGATAAACGAGTATGGGATTTACCAATAATTGAAGAAAAAGAAGATATCTATCATGTTCTTTCAATTCTTGGTGCACGCAACCATATATGGGTTGTAAAAGATAAAGAAACAAAGGAACTTGCAGGCGTGATTACAGAACATGATGTTCTTTCGATTCTCGCTCCTAAGAATCTACCTGGCTATATCTTTGGTATACCTGATATCAGCTCTATAAAAAATGGCACAGCAAAAACTGCTGAGGATATCATGTGCCACCGAATTATTACCTGTGAACCTGATGATAAAATAATTGATGCTTTAATGAAAATGACAAAGTATGATCTTAGGAGACTTCCAGTTGTAACTGATAAAAAAATTGTTGGTGAGCTTACCCTGCATCAGCTTATAAGAAAATATTATGGTGCAACTCAATATATTTCAATAGATGAAGAGGGAGAAGGTGTTTAATAACGCAAGAATTTGTTCTTTTATTACTTATCGCAATTGCATTGATACTTGCAAGGATATTAGGTTATATTTTTGATAGATTTAATCAACCTTCGGTTATTGGCGAGATATTGGCCGGTTTTTTACTTGGAAGTTTTGGACTAGGTATGCTTTCAAACTATAATTTTGATATAAATCTTTTAGGATATCCATTTGCTTTTAAATTCCCTGAAATAAATTTTGCATCTGGTGATTTTAAAATATTTGCAGATATAGGTATACTATTTTTACTTTTTATTTCTGGACTTGAAACCGATATTTTTAAAATGAAAAAAATGGGTAAAGTATCCGCATTTACTGCCGCGGGTGGGGTTATTGTTCCTTTGATTTTTGGTATATCCCTAGGCATATACTTTGGCTTACCCTGGGAGATTTCTGCAGTTATTGGCCTAATTTTAGTTGCAACATCAGTTGGAGTAACAGTTAGAACGTTAATGAGTCTAAATGCACTTGATTCTGATTCAGGAGTAACAATACTTGGTGCAGCAGTAATCGATGATTTAATTGGAATTATATTATTAGCATTATTACTTGGTGGCTCACCGCTTGATTTGGCCGTCAAAATTGTGATATACTTCTTTATTTTCCTGTTTATTGGTTTAAAAATAATTGATAAAATTTTAGCATTTGGTGATAAAATACGCCTCCCAAAAGCCCTTTTAAGTATTTCCCTGGCGATACTTTTCATATATGCATTTTTTGCAGAGGGTGCAGGAATAACTGGAATTATTGGAGGATTTGTCGCAGGTTTATTAATCGGAAACACACTTATAGGTTCGAGAAGAATAAAAAAAGATGTACGTGTAATCGGCGAGGGTATTTTTATACCTCTTTTCTTTGTATGGGTGGGAGCAAGCGTTGATCTATCTGTTTTTTTATCAATAGGTATATTTGCTGCATTAGTAATAGTTGTAGGCGTTACTGGAAAAATAATTGGTTGTGGCATAGGTGCAAAAATAGCGGGTATGTCAAAAAAGGATTCACTTCTTGTAGGCGTTGGTATGATACCTCGTTTAGAAATGGCAATTGTAACAGTAACTATTGCAATTTCACATGATATGTTTAAAGGATATGAATCAATTGCAGATAACCTACTTGCAACAACAATTCTTTTGTGTATAATTACAGCGATAATAACACCAGTTATGATAAAGATAATAAATGCAAAAAAATAAGTAAAAATATATTTACATACCTTTTAGTTATAAGATATCAGATGAATATATTATTTGAATTATCAAAAGAACATATATCTCTTGCAGGAAATGAAATACTTTCATGTTTAACTGCTGAAGATATCTTATATACTATTACAGAAAAAAACAACGATGTTTTAGTTATATCAACAAATGCAAATGTTGATAAAATAAAAAACGTTGCAAATAGATTATCACACAGCTTTTATGTCAATGAATTATTTTTTACTTGCTCAGATTCAATTGAGGAAATTGAAAAAAACGCAAAAAAAAATTTAATAAAGTTACCTGGTTCAGTGGCTGTAAGATATAAAAATAGATCAAAAAACAAAAACTCTCAAGAAATAATAAATAAAATAGCAGAAATATATACAAAAAACAAAAAAGTAAACCTTACAAACCCTGACAATGAAATCCGTATTTTTATTATTGATTCAAAAATATATGTTTGTAAAAAAATAGTAAACATTAATAGAAGCCAATATGAAAAAAGAAAGGTTCAATTCAGGCCATATTTTTCGCCAATTTCACTTCATCCAAAAATTGCTCGTGCAATTGTAAACCTTTCTTGTGTTAAGCAAAATGAAACACTGCTTGATCCTTTCTGCGGGACTGGAGGAATACTTTTGGAAGCAGGTTTAATAGGTGCAAAATTAATTGGAAGCGATATAGAAAAAAAAATGGTATACGGCAGCAAAAAAACACTTGAATTTTACAAATTAAAAAATTACAAAGTATTTTGTTTAGATATAGGTGATATTAAAAAACAACTATCTTTTGTTGATGCAATTGTAACTGATTTACCCTATGGAAAAGCAACAACTACTGCAGGAGAGGATATGGATAAACTTTACAGACGAGCTTTTGAAGTTTTTTCAGATGTTTTAAAAGAAAAAAAGAAAGCAGTTGTAGGAATTTCTGATAAAAAATGGCTTAAATCACAAAATTCTCTGAAGCTTTTAACCTTTCATGAGTTTAGAGCACATAAAAGCCTAACACGCTATTTTGCAGTTTTTGAGAAACAACCATAAATATTAAACAATATATTTTGTTCCCTGGTTTTGATTATGACGCAGCTAAGCATAATATTTCTTGGAACTGGCGGCAGTTGGCCTACCGTGAAACGAAACGTTTCATCAGTAGCCTTAAAAAGAGCAGGTGAAATACTTTTGTTTGACTGTGGAGAAGGAACCCAAAGACAATTTCAAAAATCAAGCTTGAGTTATATGCAAATCTCAAAAATTTTTATAACCCATTTTCATGGTGATCATTTCTTAGGAATACCTGGTCTTATACAAACAATGCAGCTTAATGATAGAGATATACCACTTTATATCTATGGCCCGAAAGGTATGAATGATCTGCTAGTGCAACTTCTAAGCCTTGGTTATTTCAAGCCAAATTATCCAGTTATTTCTCAGGAATTAGATGGTGGAGATATCTTAGAGTTCGAAGGGTATAAAATCAATGTTATTAGAGCTAATCATGGTGTGCCAGCGCTTGCTTATTGTCTTGTTGAAAACATGCGTCCTGGAAAATTTGATAAACCTAAAGCTTTGTCGCTTGGTATACCTGAAGGACCTTTGTTTAGTAAGCTTCAAAAAGGTGAAACAATCAGCCTTAAGGATGGTAGAAAAATTACTCCAGATGTTGTCCTTGGACATGAGCGCAAAGGAAGAAAAATTGTTTTTTCTGGTGATACAAGACCGATGAAAGAAATGGTTGAATTTGCAAAAGACGCAGATGTTTTAATACACGAAGCTACATTTGAATCAGAACTTGAAGATGTTGCTGGAGAGTATGGTCATACAACAGCGGCTCAAGCAGCTGAAATTGCTAAAGAAGCAAATGTTGAAAAATTATTTTTAATTCATATAAGTCCTAGATATATAGATTACAGATTACTTGAGGAAGATGCCCGTAAAATATTTAAGGAATCTTTTGTCCCAAAAGATTTTCAAGAAATAGA
>CAZFAZ010000063.1:0-16898 GCA_964517155.1 uncultured Thermoplasmatales archaeon | reverse complement strand
TTTTATTTTTTTAGCACTGTTTTCAAACAATTACTAAGACTTTTATGTGCTTCTAATTCAAATATTATAGGTGCATCAGTAGCCCAACCGCCAAATGCTTCTATTACATCTTTTACATCGGTCACTTCTGTTTTTGCCCAGTTTTCTTTTTTCATCTGTTCATTATCGATAAATGCAATTATCTTCTCAGCGTCTTTTTCGCGTTCTTTTGGTGTTACTAAAATATTAAATGTTGATTGGTTTCCATCTTCATCTTCTTTATAAAAGACACAGCTTTTTGGTGATGATTGAAAAATCCCATATTTATACGACATTTTTATCTTCCCCTTTTTTAAAAATTATTAAAATCCAAATATCTTAATCGTTTTTAATAGTATTGTTTCAAATCAAATCATAATTCTATTAACTATGTTTTTGTATTATGCATTTGATTATTATGATGAAAAGACCTTCGTATGATGAATATTTCATGGAAATGGCGCATGTTGTCTCTAAAAGGAGCACTTGTCTCCGTAGGCACGTAGGAGCCATACTTGTTAAAGATAAACATATACTTAGCACAGGTTATAATGGTGCTCCGAAAGGTTTGAAGCACTGTTCGGAGGTTGGTTGTATCCGAGAAAATATGAATATTCCTTCGGGTGAAAGACATGAACTCTGTCGCGGTTTGCATGCTGAGCAGAACGCAATTATACAAGCTGCAGTTTTTGGTACATCCATAAAAGGTTCGACTTTATATTGTACAAATACGCCTTGTGTTGTTTGTGTTAAAATGCTTATAAATGCAGGTGTTGAAGAAATTGTTTATTCTGGTGATTATCCTGATGACCTTGCGAAGAAAATGCTTGCTGAAAGTAAAATTAAAATAAGAAATTTAAATAAATAATTTTTCCTCCTGTTGTTGAAAAAATAGGAAAAATATAAATACTGTCGAATGATTTAGAAAAGGTGAGGAGAATATGAAGCGAAAGAATTCATTTGTATTGGATGAAAAAGACGATAAAGCGGTAAGCTTGTTTGCCGAACTAGGGATGCCAAAAAATCTTGCTAAGACATTAATGTATATTTCACAAGTACCTGAATGCAGATCTGCAGATGTTGAGCAAGGTGCAGATTTAAGACAACCTGAAGTAAGCGTTGCTATGCAAGAGATGAGACGACGCGGCTGGGCAAAAAAACGTGATCTTAAAAAGAAAGGTAAAGGCAGGCCAGTTCATATTTATACACTTACTAAGCCTTTGCCAGAGATCTTAAGGAATTTTGAATCAGAGAAAATGAAACAAGTTGCGACAATAAAAAACGATCTCTCAGAATTACAAACACTTGTAAAGCAGTATAAATAAAGGCTTTTAAATCCAACTTAATATAAAACTTATTCCTTTTATTTCTTTATTTTGTATGCTCTTTGGTGGTTTATCCAGATGGATTATTTACGTGCTAGAATCAAAAAAATTTTTGAAGAAATTCAAGAAAAACCAGATGCAATAATTATCAAAAATACTGGTGAACATTTTTTTGATTCAAACTTTTTCTATGTAACAGGCCTTGAAAAAGGTTTGTTTGAAGGCTGTGCTGTTGTTTTGTTTGCTGACGGAAACATTAAGTTAATTGTAAGTCAACTTGAATCTGAAACTGCTAAAAAAACAAAGTGTAATATTAAAGTTTTTGAAAATCGTGAAGAGTTTAACATTCATTTAAAAAATAGTGTTGAAGGCTGTAATAAAATCGGCTTGAATTTCAAAGGTTTATCATATGCAGATTATCAAATATTATCAAATATCTTATCTGGCTGTAGTTTTGTTGATGTATCTACAGCTTTAACTAAAACTAGAATGATTAAAGATGAATTGGAAATCAATCTGATAAAAAAAGCAGCTGATATATCTGATAAAGTTATGGAAAAAATACCCAAATTTTTAAAGGAGGGTATGTTTGAATATGAACTTGCTGCAGAAATAGATTATCATCTAAAAAAATACGGTGCAGATAAATCTGCTTTTGATACTATTTCTTCTTTTGGAAAAAATGCTGCTGAGCCGCATTATACCAATGGTGAAGTTAAACTTCAGAGAGGTGATTTTGTTCTTTGTGATTTTGGAGCATGTTTCAAACGTTATAACTCTGATATAACACGGACTTTTGTTTTTAGGAGTGCAAATGATAAACAAAAGAAAATGTTTGAAACTGTTTTAAATGCTCAAAAAAAGGCTTTTGATTTGATAAAACCAGGTGTAAAAGCTAAAGATGTACACAAAACTGTTGATGATTTTATAAATAAAAGCCAGTTTAAAGGTTGTTTTATTCATTCGACAGGTCATTCTCTTGGTTTGGATGTTCATGACGGCGGATCTGGTTTAAGCCCGATGTCTGATTTTGAGCTTGCAGAGAATATGGTTTTAACTGTTGAACCTGGTGTTTACATACCTGGTTTTGGTGGTGTAAGAATAGAAGATGATATTCTTGTTATAAGTAATGGTGCTCAAATCTTATCAAAAACCTCTCGAGAGTTAATTGAGATTTAGTTTGTTTTTTCCATTAACTTTTTATTAGATTTAGGGATATGGCTTTTTTAGGGGTTTTATCTATGAACTGGTATGATGAAGTTGAGTATATACGAAAACAGGCACGTTTAAACAATGAATTTTTTGCAAATTCACTTCCGATGATAGCAAGTGAAAATGTTTTATCTCCCTTGTGCAGAGAGATGCTTGTAACTGATTTTCATGGTCGTTATGCTGAAGGTACTCCGGGTAAACGATATTATGAAGGCTGTGAAATTTTTGATCTGGTTGAAGAAAAAGCAATACAGCTTGCAAAAAAGCTTTTTAATTGTAACTATGCTGATGTAAGACCAACATCTGGTACTACTGCAAATATTGGGGTTTTAAAAGCCTTGATTAAACCAGGTGAGACTGCATGTGTTCTTGATTTAGCAAATGGTGCACATATCAGTTTTGGTAAATGGGGTGGTGCTGGCGTTCGCGGTATTAATCTAGTTTCGTATCCTTTTAATGATGAAGAGATGAATATCGATGTGGATGGTGCAGTTAAACTTATAAAACAAGTTAAACCAAAGCTTTGTCTTAATGGACGTTCTGTTTTTTTGTTTCCCAGTCCAATTAAAGAACTTGCAGAGGCTGCCCATGAAGTTGGCGCATATTTAGTATATGATGCAGCGCATGTTTTAGGTTTGGTTGCTGGTAAACAATTTCAGGATCCGCTGCGTGAGGGTGCTGATGTTATGAATGGCTCTACGCATAAGACTCTTCCTGGTCCTCAGGGTGGTATGATAATTTCTGATCATGATGAAAAAACTGAGGAAGGTAAATCTTTTTTAAGAAAACTCAGCTTTGGTGTTTTTCCGGGTGTTACTTCTTCTTATCATCTTCATCATGTTGCAGCAAAAGCGATTGCTTATGCTGAGCATTTAGAATTTGGAGAGGCATATGCAAAGCAGACAATTGCTAATGCACAGGCACTTGCTCAATCTTTGCATGAGCGTGGTTTTAAAGTATTTGGTGAAAAACTAGGTTTTACTAAATCTCATCAGATACTTCTTGCAATTGGTCTAGGTAAAGGAAAAGAAGCATCAAAGAAGCTTGTGGATGCAGGTATAGTTACAAATATGAATACAATCCCGGGTGATAGTGATCCATTGAATCCATCTGGATTGCGCCTTGGTACTCCTGAGCTTACACGCATTGGCATGAAAGAAAAAGAAATGGATGAAGTAGCTGAGTTTTATAAGCGTGTTCTTTTAGATAATGAAAAACCAAGTAAAATTAAAGCAGAGATTAAAGAATTTAGAAAGGATTATCAGATTCTTCATTATTGTTTCAAAGAAGATTTTCGTGGTTATGATTACCATAATTTGGTATAAATTCGTTTTATGATTGTAGCAATAACAGGTACTCCTGGAACAGGTAAAACTACTGTAGCATCTATTCTAAAAAAGAAAGGTTTTACAGTAGTTGATTTAAAAAAAGTTGCGTTTGATAATAATTTTGTACTTGGTGTAGATAAAAATAGAAATTCTAAAATTGTTGATATTGAAAAATTAAATGTTTATATTAAAAGGAATTTTTCTTCTGATGAATTGGTTTTTGTTGAAGGACATATATCTCATTTGTTAAATTGTGCAGATAAAATTATTATTCTTAGATTGCATCCTTTAAGACTCAGAGAAATACTTTTTGATAGAAATTGGAAAAAAGATAAAGTTAGTGAGAATGTTCAAGCAGAAGCCCTTGATGTAATATTATGCGAGGCAGTTGATATTCATTCTGAAAAAAATTGTTTTGAAATTGATGGTACCAAGTTATCTATACAAAATATTGTTCGTTGTATTTTAGAAATTATTGAAAATAAATTTAAAAATATAAAAAAATATAAAATAGGAGAAATTGATTGGTCTGAGGAACTCTTAAAAGAGTTGTGAATGTAGGTTGCGATTTATGGTTCTTGATACTCAAAGAGATAATGTTGATCCTTTACTAAATAGGTTCGCCAAAATTTTTGTATGTTTTAGTCCCAATATTCTTAGTTTTATATCTCTTGTTTTTGCTTTTTTGGGAGGTATGTTTTTTTATTTTTCAAGCCCGAGTTTAGAGCTTAATAATTTTTATTTGTATTTTGCATCTTTATTTGTTTTTTTTAATGGTTTTTTTGATGCAATAGATGGAAAAGTTGCAAAAATTACAGGTAAAGTTTCTGCGAAAGGTGATTTTATTGATCATGCTTTTGATCGTTTTTCAGATGTTTTAATACTTGGAGGTCTTGCTCTTAGTCCATGGTGTAGAGAAGAATATGCAATTGGTTTAATTGCAGTTACAAGCATGCTTCTTACGAGCTATATGGGCACTCAGTCTCAGGCAGTTGGTGCTAATAGGAATTATTCAGGGCTTCTTGGCCGTGCAGATAGACTTGTTCTTTTAATGATTGCACCTATAGTTCAACATATTTTACTTAATTATGAAATTGTATTGCCGTTGAATTTTAGTCTTCTTACATGGGTTCTTGTTTATTTTGCAGTAGTTGGAGTTATTACAGCAGTTCAAAGGTTTTTTAGCACTCTTTTATGGTTTAATAAGAATTAAATTATTTTTGATAAAATGTATATTCAATTGTATATTCAACTGCGAAAAATGTTTTTATGTATGCTTTGTTGTTTTAGTTATTATAAGGGATGTTAATGAATATTTCAGAAAGTATCCAAAATACAATTGATTTTTTGTTTGTTGCAGGTATTGCTATTTTTATTGTTGTTTTTTGGTTTTTGATTATGCCTTATTCATAATAGTATGCTGTGTGTTTGTTTTAAGTATAGTTTGTGGTATTACTTGGTTTAATTGTTGTTGAAATTGTATGAAGAATACTATTGTTATTTCTCTGGAGTCTTATGTTTCTGAAATTGTTGATTTGTCAAGTACTTTGGAGTATAATGTTGTAAAATCTTTTTTTCAGAACCGGGTTAACCCTGATGTTAATAGTTTTGTTGGTAAAGGTAAGTTGGAAGAAATTAAAAAGTATATTGATGAATCTATTGAGTCTATAGATCTGGTGGTTGTTAATGGCCAGCTTAAACCTTCTCAGTGGTTTTTAATGGAGAAGAAACTTGGTGTAGATGTTTTTGATCGTGTTAGGCTTATTCTTTCTATTTTTGAGAATCATGCTGAGCGTAGAGAAGCAAAGCTTCAGGTGAGATTGGCTAAACTTGAGTATGAACGACCTTTTGTTCGTGAGCTTATTCATCGTGCACGAGCAGGTGAGCATCCTGGTTTTATGGCGGGTGGTGAGTATCAGGTTGATGATTATTACGAGATGATCAAGAAACAAGTTAGAAAGGTTAAAGAAGAATTGGAAAGTATTCGTAATCAGCGTGAGTTGCGTCGTGCTCATCGTCATAAGAGTGGTTTTTATCTTGTTTCTTTAGCAGGTTATACTAATGCTGGGAAAAGTAGTCTTTTGAATTTATTAACTGGTGGTAATGTAAAAGTTGAGGGTAGGCTTTTTTCTACTCTTTCTACTACTACTAAAAAAATCAAAGAGAGCCTTTTACCTGTTTTGTTGACTGATACTGTTGGTTTTATCAGTAATCTTCCTAGTGAGATTGTTGATGCTTTTCATTCTACCCTTGAGGAAATTGCTGTTTCTGATGTTGTATTATTAGTTGTTGATATTGGTGATGAGTTGGATGTTGTTGTCAAGAAATTAAAGGTTAGTCTCGGGGAGCTTGTTAATCTGGGTGTTGGGGTACCTGTTGTTTTGGTTTTTAATAAATGCGATATTGTTTCTCAGAAGGTTTTGGAGTCTAGAATCAAATTTTTTAATGATATGGATTTTTTGAGGGATAAAAAAATGGTATTTGTCTCTGTTAAAAATAATTTTAATATTGGTGAGTTATTTGATGTGATATATAGTTTTTTGCCGCATCTTGTAGGTTGTAAAATTAAGATTCCTTTGTGTGAAGAATCCCAATCTTTTGTTTCTTGGATTTATGAAAAGGCTCATGTTTTAGATGTTTCTTATGATGATTTTGTTGTTATTTCTTTTGAATGCAATTCAAGTGTTTGTGATAAGATTCTCTCGCGTTGTAGGGAGTTAAATGGTTTGGTTTTGAATTAATTTGACATTTTGTCATTTTGGTTTTTTTACGCTTAAACTTTATATAATATTTAGTAGAAAACGTATCACGTTAACAAACAACATGGTAATATTTAACGTGGTATGGTATGATGAAGGGAAGAATAAGAAAAACAATGACAATCGCTTCAATTATAATACTAATGCAAACTACATTTGTATTTCTTGTTCAATCAGAGACAATACAACAAACAAATGATAACAGTTTGATAATTGTTGATAAAAATGGCAACGGCCAGTACATCTCAATTCAAGAAGCAATAGATAATGCTGCATCAGGCTCAACAATATATATCAAAAACGGCGAATATCCTGAAATAATTCAGATTAAAAAAACTATCTGGCTCATAGGAGAGGATAAGGATAGCACTCTAATAAATCCCATCTCGGAAGAAAATAGATATGCCGTATATATAGGGGCTCCAAACATAAAAATAAAAAATATAGGAATTACAAATGGAGCCCCGGGCATATATTCCCAAGGAATAAAAATATCTTCAAAAAACACAGAAATTGACAACTGTAAAATCTTTAACACACCTGTAGGTATTGCAGTTTGGACTAGTGAAAATAAGATATACAACAGTACTTTTTATGGATGCAAAGATGAAGGAATAGCGCTACTTGGTAGCAGTAAAAACCCAGTTAATAACAATATTATATCAAACTGCATTTTTTATGACAACTGCGATGGAATAGAACTCCAATATTCTTCATATAATCAAATTATAAACTGCAAGTTTTATAACAACACACATACAGGCATAAATGCAATTGTATCAAATAATAATGAAAACATTATTTCAAACTGTGAAATCTTTAACAACAGAGTACATGGTATCTACCTTTCATCATCAAATGACAATAAAATAATAGATTCTACATTAACCAATAATATTGATGGTAATATCGTAATGAACAAATATTCTACAGACAATGAAATAATTGAAAATCCAAAAATAGATGAAAACAAAAGATATATATCAAGATTTAACTTGGTAATTCAAAATTTACTAGAAAAAATCAACAACATTAAAAATCTAAATTTATTTTCATTTTAAAAACACCCAGATAAAACGCAAGATATAAGTTCTAATAAATTATACAAATTTTATGGTCTGGAGAGAGATATATGCCTAAAGATGATAATATTGGTATAAAAATTGAATTAATAAAAGATAACCAATCAGGAAAACTGAAAATGGTTGCCCATTTTAATTTAAATTCATCAAACATAATAATTGAAAACAATGAATACATATGGATTCCAACTAGTGAAGAAAGAGAACTTATTGATGAAGCATTTAATTTTATTCCTTCTGAAACAACAAATAAAAAATACTCTGATCCAAGTTCTTACGCTGAAAAACCAAAAGATACTCCAACATTTGAAGAAGAATCTGCAGTACTCGAATCAGACATAGATACAACTAAAGAAACTAAAGATGAAGTAATAGATGTCCCACCAATAGAAAAAGAAGAACCATCTGTTTTTGAAGTTACAGAAGAAAACTCATATCAGAATAACGAAACAATTGAAAAAGAGATAGATGAAGACTTAGAAAAAAAACAAAATGAGCCTGCAATGAATGCTAAAGTAGAAATAAAAAAAGTGGAAAAAGAATATACTGCTGAAAAAACAGATGAAGAAAAATCTGAAGAAGGCACAATAGTTGAAGCAGATTCAGATGCAATAGAAGCTGCATTACAACGACATATGAGTAAAGAAGATAAAGATGATTCATTTAAAGAAGTAGATGAGCAAACAATAATCGATCGTGTGCTAAATCAGAAGAAAAAAGGAAAATGGGCAAAAAAATAGTTTTTTTATTTTACTTCGTAAAGATTACCTGAAAAATCTTTTACAAAAAGAAGCTTTTTTTCATCTTTATTTACTTGATAAATTTTTAATTTATATTTTTTACATTTTTCAATAAACTCTTTTTTATCATCTATTTTTATACAAACATGCTCAAAACTATGTCTTACTTTTTTTTCTGTAATAAACACTTCAAAAACAGTAAAATCCTCACCATAAACAAAAACATCGACTTTTTCGCTTAGATTAAATATTTGTTTGGACAAGTCAGGATTTAAACTAAATGATTTTTGCAGTTTTAAATTTAGTATTTCTGTAAAAAAGACGTCTGCTTTTTCTTTATCAGGATAGTTTAATGCAATATGCATAATTGTTGTTTTTTGAACCATATATCAACACTTTAATAAAAAGAAAAAAAGTTTTTTTAGATTATTTCAAGTTTTTTGCCTAATTTTTCAAATTTTTCAAGTGCAAAATCTAAATCTTTTTTTGTAAGACCAGCATTCATCATAGTTCTTATTCTTGCTTTGTCTCTTGCAACCATTGGAAATACTATTGGTAAGGCAAATACTCCTTCTTTGTAAAGCCCGTTGCTTAGGTCTTTTGCTTTGCTGCTTTCTCCAACAATTACTGGTGTTATCGGAGTTTGACTTTCTCCCGTGTCAAAACCCATATTTTTAAGTTCTTTTTTGAAATATTTTGTGTTATCCCATAGGTTTTTTACATGTTCCGGCTCTGTCTCAAGTACATCTATTGCAGCAAGTTGAGCTCCTGCGACTGCTGGTGGATGACTTCCTGAAAGAAGCCATGTTCGGCTTTTGTTGTATGCAAAGTTTACAAGATCTTGACTTCCTGCCACAAGGCCTCCTACGACACCGAATGCTTTTGAAAAAGTCCCCATCTCCACATCAATTTTACCTTCAAGACCATAATGGGCACCGATTCCTCTGCCGTCTGGTCCTATTACACCCTCACCATGCGCGTCATCTACATAAGTCATCGCACCATATTCTTGTGCAAGTTTTACGATTTTATCCATTGGTGCAATATCTCCGTCCATAGAAAATACTCCATCTGTGATGATAAGCATTCTACGGTAATTTTTTTTATCTGCATCAATGAGTACCTTCTCAAGTTCACCCATATCACAGTGCTTATACACAGCTCTATCTGTTTTTGTAAGCCTTACGCCATCTATTATACTTCCATGGTTAAGCTCATCTGAAATGATTATGTCTCCTTTACCTGCGAGTTGGGGTATAAGACCTGCGTTTGCTGCAAAACCGGTTTGATAAATAAGGGAGGATTCTGTTCCTTTGAATTTTGCAAGACGTTTTTCTACATCCATATGTATCTTCATTGTACCGGCAATTGCTCTGACACTACCAGAGCCTGCTCCGAGTTTTTTAGCAGCGTTTACGGCACCTTGAATTAATCTTGGATGGTTGCTTAGGTTTAGATAATTGTTAGAACAAAGCATTATTACTTCTTTACCATCAACAATTGAATGAGGTTTTGATCCTGATTCAAGTATTCTTAGTTTCCAGTCAAAATTATTTTTTACAAGTTCTTCATATTCTTCTTTTAAAAATGCTGTTGGATTTCGTTTCATAAGACTTTTTGCCCCCATAATTACTCACAATATTTTTTTTGTATGGTTCCACCTGAAACAGATGAATCTATTAAAATTTATCGAATTACATTTTTTGATTATAGATTCTTTAAAAGGTTTTTATAATGTTCAATGATTACAAATATCCTATGAGCGTAAATTACGAATTTGGAAGTGATAATCACTCTGGAGTTCATCCTGAAATTTTTAAAGCTATGCAGTCTGTAAATTCAGGTTATTCTGTTTCATATGGTGATGATGAATATACAAAATATGCTGTTGAAAAATTCAAAGAACATTTTGGAAAAAATATTGGTGTTTTTTTTGTAGCAAACGGTACTGCTGCAAATATAATTGGTTTAAAATCTGTTGTAGATTCTTTTAACTCAATTATTTGTGCAGAGCAAGCTCATTTAAATGTACATGAATGCTGCGGACCCGAGAGTTTTATAGGTTGCAAGCTATTAACTATTCCAACAGAAGATGGAAAATTAACTGTTGATATGATTAAACCTATGCTTGTTGGATTTGGGGATGTTCATATGGCACAGCCACGAGTAATTTCTATTACTCAAACAACAGAGCTTGGAACAGTTTATACTCCCCAAGAAATAAAAAATCTTTCTGATTTTGCGCATAAAAATAATATGCTTCTTCATATGGATGGGGCTCGTCTTTGTAACGCTGCAGCGTACTTGAAAGTGGGGCTTGGTGAAATTACTTATGATGCAGGTATTGATCTACTTAGTTTTGGCGGTACAAAAAATGGTATGATGTACGGTGATGCTGTAGTATTCTTTGATAAGAATCTTGTTGGAAACTTTGAGTTTTTTAGAAAACAAGGCATGCATTTGATGTCAAAAATGCGCTATATATCCATACAGTTTGAAACTCTTCTTTCAAATGATCTATGGAAAAAAAATGCAGAGCATGCAAACTCTATGGCAAAGCTTCTTTATAACAAAATCAAAAATATTTCAGGCATTGAAATAACTCAAAAAGTAGAATCAAACGCAGTGTTTGCAAAAGTTCCCAAAAACTATTTGCAAAAAATTCATAAGAAATATTTTTTCCATGTATTTGATGAGAATAATTCTGAAGCAAGATTAATGTGCTCTTATAATACTAAACGGGAGGATGTGTTGGATTTTGTTGAAACTGTTAAAAGAAGTATTAACGATTTTTTATAATTTGATGTAATACAAATCTAAAAAAACTATGTTTTTTGAATTTGTATAATTCTCACTATATTTTGACTTTACTTTGAAAATATCTCTTAATATTTATAAAATTATTGATAAGACTTATATAGTAACTTATATATACTAAGAATGACAAATATCTAAGTATAGTTAAATGTCTATATTATTGGATATTAATATAAAAACCTAGGGGAATTTCTCATATGCAAAAAAAAATGAATATTAAAAAAGCTGTTTTTAGACAAACGAACATTAAGAATCTAGTTAGTATCTTTGTTGTTTTTTTGCTTGTTTTTGCATCTTTTGCAACAGTTATTGGCCGTAATGTTGATGTTTTAGATTCTCAGCAGGGTCATGATGAAGATGTTTCTAATTATGATAATGCTGTAGTTCGTAATTTTAATGCAGAGCATAATGGTGAAAGGGTTTCAAGTAATCTTTCTGATTTAGATGAGAATGAATCGGAAGAAGACTCCGATGAGATTGTGGATAAGCCTGTTTTTCCTTTTTTGAAAAGACCTGATGAGGTGGATTACTCTAGATATACTAAAAATGATGATTCAGATGTTGTTGATGATGATTTAGTTCGTAGTAGTAGTTATTTTAGCCTTAGAAATAAAGATTCTGAAAATGGTTTTATGTTTAGTTTTTTATCTGATTTTATAAATAAGTTTGTTGATCGTTTTCCTATATTGGCAAATTTACCTTTTTTTAGTAGGTTTGTACGATCAGAGGGGGTAACTTCTGATGAGGGGGATAGTGGCTGTGAGTTATGTGGTTCATGTGGTTCTTCTATGGGCATCCTTTCTGAGGATGAAGAAGAGGATGATCCTGATATAATTATAGTTCCCACTGCTGGTAGTTTTTTGTTTCTTGGTCAGGGTAGTATGGATCTTGATTTTACTATGGATGTAAATGGTACTATTGTGACTATTAGTTCTCATGTTTTTATCGGCCCGGATACAGGTTTTGTTGAGATTACTTGGAATAAAACCTTGGGTTATCTGGAAATTACAGGTGATGGTTATTTTGAGTTTAGTAACCTTTATCTTAATATCAATAATAACATTATTTTTGTTACTAGTTCTCTTGTAGTTGATACCAATGGTTACATCTTGCTTGAGCATCAGGGTTTTGAAGGGGATTTTAGTTTTGAGGGTGTTATTGCTTTGGAAGATTTATCCTTTGATGTTAACCTTGAGGATATTTTAGGTGCTAATATCTCTGTTAGTGGTACTTTTGATTTTTCGATGATTGGTGAGGCTGAAAACCTGGGTGTTTCTTGGGATGAATCCGGTATTTCTGCAAATGGAAATTTTATAGGGGAGTCAGTGATTGATGTTTATGATTTTAGTTTAAAGTTTGATAGTATTTTAATAGCTGCAGATCTTATTAGTTTTCGTAGTTCTGCTGTTTTTGAGTTTACAGAGGATGCTGGTGTTGTATTTTGCCTTGTCAGTTCAGTTGATATTCTGATTGAGGGTTTGTATCTTGGTTTTGGTGATTTTGGAATTTTTGTTGATAGTGTTCAGGTTGATACTAGTCTTGAGTTTATGCTAGAAATTGATTCTGATAGTTATATTACTGCTGAAGAAGGTCATATAATTATTGGCGGTAGTATGTTCATAAGCATTGATACTGTTGTTGAAATAGATGATAATGTTGTTGCTGTTAAAGGTGATTTTTATATGGGTGGCCTTGATCATACTGTTGAGATATCATGGAATAAAAACTTGGGTTTTTTTAAGCTGGAATCCAAGGGCGGTCTATCAAAGATTTATGGGTTAGCTATTGGTATAGATGATAACTGGATTAATCTTGGTTTTAGCAGCCTTGAGCTTCATAGTGATACTCATATTATTGTTGAAAAATCAGGTGACAACGCAGTATTTAGGTATCAGGGTTCAAAGACAAAAGCTACTGGTCTTTATTTTGTAGGTAAAATTTTGGATTCTTATATATCTGTAGATGTTGGCTCTATTTACTCGGCGACAAATGGTATCTGTTACCTTAATATCAATTGGACTGTTGATGAAACGGGCAATGAAACTGCAATGTTAGTCGAAGCTTTTGCATCTAAGGATAGAGGTATTGCAATTGCTGATATAAGTATAAGCTATAATGATTTTTTAGGATATATCGGAAGTATCTTTTTATTTGCAGAATGGACTTTAGAATATGATACTGATAGGATCTGGTTTAAAATAGATGGCACTGCACAATTTACTGATTTTGGTATAGGTATTATGCCTGAGAGGGGTTCATCTTCGGAAGATTTGCCTTCAAGCCCTGCTATATGGTTTAACTATTTTTATATCGATGGAATACTTGAGTCGGAGGTTTATAATGGAACGTGGGATATAAGTCTAGCTCCAATTAATGCAGATCTTGTCATTAGTGCAAGTCCTGTAGGTGGAATTACTTTACATATGAGTGGTAATGTTAATATTTCAATTGATATTGCTAGTGGGAGATTTAATGGTTATTTTGGAGCTGGCGGTCGTCTAACAGTAATGGGAATGGGTCTAACATTTGATGTTTCAGGTGAATTTTCGGGTTTCTTAGATGGAGATAATTTACGTATTTATTGTACGTTTGCTGTTGGTGGTAGTACTGGGTTAGGCCTCTTATTTAATGTAGCAGGTATATATATTAGAATTGGTATACGTGCGACAGGAGGGGGGCAGTGTTTTGCTATAGTTAATATTAATTTAACTACTGGGGAAATAGATCTTGAATTATTTTGCTCTTTAGTTTTTTTTGCAAAGGTTCATATTTATGATATACATCAGACCAATACTTCGGGAGAATTTAATGGATGGCTTGTTGAGATGGATGAAATTAAAGTTGACTGGAATATGATTATTGGGGCTACTATAAGTATACATATTTCTTTTAAAGATGGAAATTTTAATTTAGGTATAAGTGGTATAAGTGCGTATGCATATGGTTCACCAGAGTTTCAGATCAATAATTTAAGACTTAAAAAAGTAGATTCAGATAATATATTAGAAATCGAAATAGGAAGAATAGAGATTAATGGTGATTTTCAACTTTGGACGCCTAATTTATATAAAGTCGAATTTTCAGGAGACTTTAACCTTAAATGCGAAGATATCAATTTTTATTTTAAACAAAAGGATGATAAACCAGAGGGTTATCCATTTTTATATCCCGATCCACTTGAAATCTGGTTTTCGATTGACAAAATAGAAGGTGAATTAAGTATTGATTATGATGGAGTTCTTTCGCTGAGTGGTTTAAATCTTGAATTACATGGAAATGCAGAGATTAATGGTTTTGAGTTTGGAGTGTCAAATTATCGTGTTGATGGTCCACACGATCAGCTTTTAGATTTTTCAAGCTCTATTGATGCTATAAATCTTGATTTAGATCTTAATATTTTTTCAACTTTATCTGAAGAGGGTAATATAGAGATATTTATAAGTGCAGAGGCATCTCTTGTACTTGAGGATATAACTTTTGCTATTAGCAGCTCTTCGTGTCATCCTCTTAATGGTTTTTCTGATTCATCAGAGGTTTTGAGTTTAAAAATTGAATCCGTAGTGTTTTCTTTGGGTGGAGAATGTAAGATAATACTAGACGATGATGGAAACTCTGCTATTACATATGTTGGAGATGCAATGTTTACTATAGATGATTTTTATCTTAGTGTATTTGGTGGTTTTGTTGAGGTGTCTTGTAAAAGTTTTATATTTGATTTTTCCGGTTCGATCAATGTTTATCCTGATGGTACTGTAGAGGCTGAAGGTGGAGTTTCGTTAAGTTTAGAAGATTTAATCATTAACATTGCCGGTTTTGAGATACATATAAAAACAATTGAGCTTGGTTTTGATGGTACCTACAGATTCATCCCTGGTGAAAATGGCGCTCCTCCAAAACATGTTGTTAATGGTACTGTTGAAGTAGATATAACTGTTGGAACTTCTTATTTTAGAGGTACTGCTTCTGTTGATGCTGAAATCACTTTTGAAGTAAAGACTACTGAGGAGGGTTGGACTATTGATTTTGGTATTGATGGTGAAATATCTGATGGTAATCTTGATATTACATGGGGTTTTGATCAGTTTTATCTTTGGTATGATGCTTTAAAAGATATAACAGATGATTTCAGTGATTTTAGTGATATTGATGCTGATTGGTTTAGAGATGAGTTACCAAATTTTGATGTTATTTGCAATCAGTTTGGTGTTAATCCTGATGAAATTATTGATATTATTGTTGGTTTGTTAGATAATATTGATTCTGAAAAAGTTGATCAATTATTGTCTTTATTAGCAATGATTGGCAGTACTGAAGGTTATTATAATATTGAGAATTTCCACGGTAGCGGAATGTTTGAATTTTATGTTGATACTAGCACAGGTGACATTTATTTAAATAATCAATTGGGTTCAAACTGGGATAGTTTTACATTTTCTGCACTTGGTGGTCTTTTAACTGGAAATATTAACCAGTTTGATGGTGATTTACATTTTACAGATTTCATAGTTGGCGTTGATAGTATTTTGGATAACATGGAAAACGGTTGGTTGAATCCTGAGGATTGGACTATACAAAGTGAAACTGGTTATGATACTATATTTGGTTTAAGTTTTTCTTCAGATGGTCTTATTTATGAAGGTGATATTGCTACTGATTTAAAAGGTCTTACTCTTCATGTATATGAACTTAAGCTAGATCCTAGAACAGATGGAAGCATATCATTAGATCGTTATGAAGATGGTTATAGGCTGAGTTTTAATTCAAACAAAGAAGGTGTACAAGGTAGATTTGGATTAGAATTTGATATTGATAAATCAGAGAACCCTCTTTTATATGATATTCTTGGTGATTCATTTGAGATAGGTCTTACAGTTCAAAGAGGAGAAACAGAAGTGGAACTAGATGTACATATAAATATTAATGCACTGAATAATGGAAACTACGGTCAGTTTATTATAGACTTGTTAGGTTTAGATGTTGACCCTGACGCTGATTACCCAGTATTTAATACATTAAATGAACTTATAAACTGGTTGCAGGATAAAGGTGAAAACTTTGGGGATCTTGTTGACATTGGTGATTTAACAATAAATGGAATGACTCTTTCTGACTTTGCCCAACATTTAAAAGATAAAGGTTATTCTCTCCCTGCTTGGTTAGTTGATCTTCTAGATAGAATAACAGAAGCAGCAGAAAATCGGAGGAAATGGGGAGATGCCTGTTTCCTTGCAGGTACTCAGATTGAAATGGCCGATGGTTCCACTAAAAACATTGAAGATATTGTTGTTGGTGATACTGTTGTTTCTTATGATATTGATTCAGAGGAATGGAAAACTGGAATTGTAAGTTATGTATTTTATCATAATCCTTCTGAGATGACTGATTATTATCTGGTTCTTAACGATGATTTAGAAATTACTCCTAATCATCCTATTTTTGTCAATGGAACTCAGATCACGGCAGGTGAATTACAGGTTGGTGATGTTTTCGGTGATAATATCATAACATCTATTGATATGATATATGAACGTGTCCCTACTTTTAATTTTGAGGTTGTGCCTTATCATACTTATAATGTGGTTTGGGGTGATATGGCAAAGTCTCTTGTTCATAATGA
>CAZFAZ010000062.1:0-6250 GCA_964517155.1 uncultured Thermoplasmatales archaeon | reverse complement strand
TTAAATTTAACCTAACTTTCAGGAACAACTATTTTTTCTTTTTTGAGTGGTATCGTAAAATAAAAAGTTGAACCTTGTTTTAGACCAGGGCTTTCAGCCCAGATTCTGCCACCGTGTTTTTCAACTATTCTCTTGCAAATAGAAAGCCCTAAACCGCTGCTGTCTAGATCGTGTCTTGAATCATCAACTTTATAGAATTCCTCGAAAATATGGCTGCTTTGCTCCTCTGTAAGACCGATGCCTGTATCTTTTAAGGAGATTATCACATAATCTTCTTCCAATTTGGAATTAAAGGTTATTTTTCCTCCTTTTGGAGTATATTTAAAAGCATTTGTAAGTAAATTATCAATTAGTTCTCCAAACTCTATTCTATCAACGTTTGTAATAATGTTTTTATCAACATTGTTTTCGGTTGATAATTCTTTTTCATCAAAAAGATATTTTTTATTTTGAAGTATCCTGTTTATTATATCAAAAAGTTTTATCTCTTCAAGATTAAGTTTAAGATTTGGGGAGTTAAGCCGCTCAAACTTTAATGTTTTACCGACTAAATCCCGCATATAATTTACATTTCTTTCGACTACATCTAATAATTCTTTTCTTTTAGCATCTGTTTCTTCTTCTTTTAGTATAGGTACTAAGGCAACAACTGGTGTCAGTGGACTTTTTAAATCATGACCTAGCTGACCTATGAATTCAATTTTATGCTTCAATAGTTTTTGAACTTCATCTGTTCTTTCTTCGACTTTTTTCTCAAGATTCTGATTAAGAACTTTTAGCTCTTCTTGAGCTATTTTTAAATCTTTGTTTGCCATCTGTAATTCTTCATTAATTTTTCTTATTCTCTCTGCGTTTTTCCTTCTTTCTTCCTCGACTTTACGTCTTTCCGTGATATTTCTTACTATGCAAAGAAGTCCTTCTTTTCGTCCTTTCTTTTTGACTGAGCAAACGCTAACTTCAATTGGGATTCTGCTGCCATCTGTATGTTTAATCTCTGTTTCAAATAACGAATAATTTTTTCCTGAAAGAACATCTTTCATCATATTTGCAATTAATGGTAGATTTTTTGTTTCAAACATGCCCAGTTCTGTAAAATTTTTACCGACTACTTCTTCTTTTTTACGCCCAAAAGTCTCAATTATACTTTTGTTTATATTCAAGATATTGCCTGTTCTATCAAGATACACTATTACATCACTTGCATTTTCAAAAATCGTGCGATAGTTTTCTTCGCTTTCTTTTAATGCAATTTCTACTTCTTTTCTAGCAGTTATATCCCTTATACTTCCCTGTATGCTTAACTTCTTTTTTTTACCCAATAGCTCAACGCCATGCATTGTTAACTTGCAGTTGATTTCTACAGGTATTACTACATTGTTTTTTGTTTTGATAACTGTTTCAAAACTATTGATTTCTAGGTTATCATTATCTGAAAAAAATGTTTTTTGAATATCATTCCAAACATTTATTGGAACAATTTTTTTAAAGGTTCTACCAACTAATTCTTCTGGATTATACCCTGCTATTTTTTTAACTGCAGAGTTTATAAAAGTAATTCTACCTTTTGGGTCTAGCTGGAATATTATGTCGTTTACATTGCTAAATAAATCTCTTTTACCAAGAGCAATTGCTGTGTCAGATAACATGTCAAAATACTTTGCTAATGAATCGAATTTTTCACCATTTTCAATTAGGTTCTCTTTGTATTTCTCCATCTCAGAAACGTTTCTACCTAGTATCATCAAAAGATCTATTTTTCCTTGTTTGGCTATTGGATAAAAACTAAAAGCTATTGTAACGTTATTTCCATTTTTATCTTCAATATTATTTGAAAAACCTGTTTGTCTTTCGCCTGCTATTATGCTTTCAAAGATGTCTTGAATTTCATAAGGCTTTTTATCATTTGTTTTAATGACATCCCAAAATTTTTTGTTTATAATTTTTTCTTTTTTTATATTTAAAAACTCAATAGTTGTATTGTTTACATCTATAATTCCACCTTTATCATCTGCATATATGATTATTTCTTCAGAAGGCTGGATTAATGTTTTTTTAACTTCTTCGAATTCATTTAAAACAGATAAAACAGGTGCTACTTCACTTTTAATTATTAAACTGTCATCGCTTTTATCGCTTTCATCTATATTTTCTAATGATTTTTTTTCTAAAAAATAATAGTTTTTATCATCATTTTTTTGATATAGTAACTTGTTGAACTCTTCTTTTCTAAGTTCTTTTACAACGTCAGGTTCATTTTTTACAGACATCACATCCCAATTCTAGTGTATAAATACTGTAAATACTAATTTATTTAAAATATTAACGCGGGTTTTTTGGTTTAAACTAGGCTTTTTTAAAATATATGTGGATATATTTTGCTGCTTTTAATTTGTCACACATATTCATTTTCCATATCATGCTGCTTTCAAGCAAGTTTGACCTTTGTATTTTACTATAATACGAGTATTCTTCGAGTATTTGGATTTTGTTATGCCATTTTGCAATATTTTCTGCGTTTTTAACATGCCAATTCATAGGAGCGCCTGTGTTACCTGCTTTTTTAACCATTCTATTTGAAAGAAACTTTCCAAACTTTGAAACAATATCAAAAACATGCTCACCACCAGGAAAGCTTTCTGCCATCGCACAAAACAATTTTTTTATATCCTCTTCATTAAAATAATGATAAACCCCTCCTGCCGTGAAAAAAATCCCGTCGTCTTTGTTAAAAGTTATGTCGTTAAACCAACTGAAATCAAGAACAGATTTTGAAATAAACTTCATACGATTTGTTTCTTTCATCAATTTACTACGAAGATTAATTACTTCCGGTAAATCTAAATCATACCATAGAATTTTTCCGTTATCTACACGTGTAAATGTTGTGTCAAGTCCAGCGCCGATGTTTACAATTGTAGCGTTTGGATGTTTGTTTATATAAGTTAAGATTGCATCATCTAAACTTTTAGCACGAAATATATATGAAAGAGCACCGTCATCATTATAACCGGAGCCTATTTTATTCCAATTATACTCTATTTTTTTAATAAACTCTAAAGCTTTATGATCTTCAATGATTGGATTTGGTTTTATACTTTCAATTGCTCTGCCCCACAAGGGTAAAACCAAAGTCTCTTGAACTCCGTCTAATTTTATCTGAATTTTATCTTTTTCTTGAAATAGTTCTTTCATTTTATATCTGTTATATTTTTTTTCTTGATAACTCTTATGTATTTAAAAGACGGTTTTTTAGATAAAATATATATTCTCTAATTTTATTTTTGTTATTTGACGGGATGAATCTAGAAAATAAAACAACTAATGATTTCAAGGTTGCTGTTGTTTCAACTACAATTATGAATCCAAGTAAAGCAGGTAAAGAACTTGCAGAGGAAATTATTAAAAAATTAGGCAAACAACCTGATTTTTTTGTATTATTTGCAACAATTCATTATGAAGAATACGGTGGTTTTAAACCTCTTTTAGATTCTATATGGAGTATTCTTTCTGATAAAACTATCTTGATAGGTGGTAATGCCAGTGGTTTTGTAACTTCTGAGGGCTGCATTGTTAAAGGTGCAGTTGCATTAGCGGTTTCTTATCCAAATATGAATATAACTGTAGGTATCGGCCGAGGTACTAAGCGAAATCCTAAAAAAGCAGCTATTTGCTGTGCAGAAATGATAAAAAAAGATTTGAAAAACAGATACAAAAACAAGTTTTTAATAAGTAATATTTCAGGGGTTGCTTTTCCAAGAGTTTCAGGTAAAGGAAACGTTCCAATTATTAAATCTAGGATACTTGCAAAGATAGTAATGCCTATATTAAAAATATCTCAAAAAGTTTTTCAGAAAGGTCTTGGTCGAGAACAAGAAGTATTTGAAGAACTTGTAAAACAATTGCCTGAGTTTCATATGATACATGGGTCATCAGCCACCGGTCCTGTTGCATCTAACTATCAATTTTTCAACAGAGAAATTACCACTAACTCAGTTATTTGTCTTGCTGTAGACACAGATATTCCTTTTAAACTAAATTTTACGCATGGGCAAGAAAAACTAGATGTAAATTTTAAGATAACAAAGATAAGCAAAGATAGATTGGTTGTTAAAAAATTAAATGGTAAACCTGCGTTTCCAGAATTTTTAAGACTGATAAAACAAATTGAAAGCTCAATAGATCCTGAAGCTCTTATTACTAATCTTATTCAGTTGCCAATCGGCTATTATAAAAACGATAAGGAAGTTCTACGTCCTCTGGGCATAGTTCTTGGGAACTCTATAAGCAGTATGTGTAAAATTGAAAAAGATGATATTTTTGTGGGGTATTTAAGTCCTGATAAACTTGTTGAATCGACGTATGATGTTTTACCTTCTGAGACGCCGGTTTTTTCTTTTATGATTTCTTCTTCGATTAGGCAGGCAATAATTGCTTATAGAATCTTTGAAATACAGAAAAAACTCAAAAAATATTTTCAAAGCACTCCTTTTTTGTTAGTTTACACCGTTGGAGAAGGCCTGTATATTCCTGATGAAGATTTTTACTATCTAAATAATTCTCTTATATCTTTAAACTTTGAAAAAAAATAAAATAAAAAAAAGATTTTTTATTAGATTTTTTCAAGTATCTTTAGCACATATTTGTAAGTTTTATCAACCGTGCTAACATGAACTTGTTCTTCTGGACTATGTGGATATTTAATTGTTGGGCCGATGCTTATCATATCCATACCAGGATATTTTTCACCTATTATTCCGCATTCCAATCCTGCGTGTATCGCTTCAACTTTTGGCTCTTTTCCATATACATCTTTGAATATTTTCTTTGAAAGTTTTAGAATATCTGAATCTAGATTTGGTTTCCATCCAGGGTATGGTGAATCTTCTTTTACCTCTGCACCAGAAAGCTCAGCTACCGCCCGTATTCTATCTCTAAAATCTTGAAGCGCTGATTTTATACTGCTTCTTGTACTCATTCCAATTTCTATGTTTTTTTCTTTTATTGAAACAGTTGCAAGATTTGTTGAAGTATCTACAAGCTCGGGTATATCATAATTCATTTTATCAACACCATGCGGAAGGCCATGGAGCAGATCAAGTAAATAGTTCTGTGAATCAGCAGTCATAGTAGTTTTTAAATTCTCAATTTTTTCTACATCTACTTTGAAGTTAGGATCAATTGGCTTTATTTCATCAAGTATGTATTTTTCTTCAGTCTTAAGCAGTGAAACAAATTTATCTTTGTCTTTTTTATCTACAACAATCTTTGCATATGCTTCACGAGGAATTGCGTTGTGTTTATCCCCGCCTTTTATCTCAGTTATATAAAATTTATAATCATTTTTTGCTTTCCATAGCATTCTACTTAAAAGTTTTATGGCATTTCCTCTTTGTTCATGAATATCAACACCTGAGTGACCACCGCGAAGACCTGATACTTTTATCATGACGTTATCCATTGTGCCGTTTACAGGTTGCGTTTTGAAAGGCAGTTTTATCTGAGAATCTCCACCACCTGCACAACCAACTGTTAAAACTCCAAAGTCTTCACTATCAAGATTTAATAGTATTTTTCCTTTTAGTAGGTCTTTTTCCATTGCAAAAGCACCAGTTAAACCTGTTTCCTCATCAACAGTAAATAACGCTTCTATTGGTCCATGTTTTAAAGTTTTATCTTCAAGTATTGCAAGGCTCATTGCTAGACCTATTCCGTTGTCTGCACCAAGTGTTGTGCCAACTGCTGTTAAAACATCTCCTTTAAGATTTAGTTGTATAGAATCTTTTGAAAAATCAAATTTGACATCACTGTTTTTCTCACAGACCATATCCATATGGCCTTGGAGTACCACGCCTTTTTTATTCTCCATTCCTTTTGTTGCAGCTTTGCGAATTACTACGTTTCCAACTTTATCTATTTTATATTCAAGATTATGTGTTTTTGCAAAATCAACAATATACTTTCGTATTTTTTCTTCATGTTTGGAACAACGTGGAATTTTTCTAATTTCATCAAAATGTTTCCAAACAAGTTTTGGCTCAAGATTACTAATCGCAGACATAACTTTTTTCCTCCCATATTTTAAAGCAAAATATGGAAACAAAACATGTAATAAAAGGTTTGCCACAAAACCATTTATATAATACTGCCTCTATTAACCCAAAAATATTATTGTTTCGGAGGCAAAGATTTTTATGGACTGGGGTATGAAAAACAGAATTAGTAAGATAATTAACCCAAAAGATGGACATAC
>CAZFAZ010000061.1:0-12459 GCA_964517155.1 uncultured Thermoplasmatales archaeon | reverse complement strand
TACATTGGAAGCGCAGATGTCTGGGGTGATGGAACATATATCTATACTGCAGGTGGTACCGAAGGAATCCATGCATATTCCTTTGATGGAAACACATTTACATTAATAGACACCCACCACCAAGGCGGAGCTTATTGGAATGTGTGGGGCGATGGTAATTATATTTATGCTGCATGTCTCGAAGATGGTGTTCGTGCATATTCCTTTGATGGAAATACCTTCACATTAATAGACACTCATCACCAAGGCGGAGAATATCAAGATGTCTGGGGTGATGGAACATATATCTATACAGCATGTGGTGAAGATGGTATTCGTGCATATTCCTTTGATGGAAATACGTTTACTTTGATCGATACTCGTTATGATAAATCTGATAAAGCACCCCATCTAGATATTCAATATTATGAGGTTTGGGGCGATGGAACATACGTATATGCAGCATGTGATAGAGGTGGAATTCGCGCGTACCTGTTAGAGGATTCTACTAAGGAGGAGGGTAATCTAAATGACACCCCAGGTTTTGAAACAATTATACTATTAGTTTCTCTAAGTATATTTTTGTTTTTCAAAAAACGGAGACGATAGACAAGCATTTCAAAAGCATAATCTAAAATCAAATAATAACCAATTGAAGATAAAAGAAGATAAGGATAATCTAAGACATCATAGATATGGTATAGGAAACAAAAAAACATCTTTTCATCATTTTTTCAGCAATCAACTCTGATCGTCTTCAATTGTGATATATACAATGTTTTTAACCCATTACCATATCCGTCACTGAAAAACACTGTCATCTGTTTTACCTACCTTTATTCATCAACTTGATTAAAAACCCATAAAACAATAAACAACCAACAACAAAAAATAAAGCCTAAAACCCTTTCATCGACATTCGATCTGCGCGGTATGAGACATATATCAATGGCATGAAGAAATTGCAATCCTTGAAAATCCACAACGCCATTCAGTCAGCGCGGCATAACATCAGCATCAATGGCATTACGTTAGCGCAATATATTTAATTTCCGCATCGCCATTCAGCATGTGCGGCATAACAACCGCATCAATGCTATTCAGACAGCGCGGCATATCAACAAGCGTTTTCTTACGTAGAAAGCAAAATATCGTGCATCATCAATATCATTCGATCCATGCGGCAAAAAGCATGCATCAATGGCATTCAATCTCTGCGGCATAAAATCTCATCCTATAAAGACCGTCGTTCAGTATTCGCGGCATGGTTCATTTTCAGGATCCGCGGCATGTCGCTGTTCAGATTCGGCGATATTTCGTCTCTAAAAGCCGTAACCTCCATATTTCAAAAAACTAGTATATCTCCGGCCACTATCATACACAGTAACTTTATACTCAGGTCCCTTTTCAAGACCATTTCTAAATAATTTAATTACAATGGAGCCATCCTGCATATTAATCAACCCTTATAGTTTTATAATCTCTCCTAATCAAATTGATATAAATAAGTTACATATAAAATCTATCATTATAACACAAAACAAATGAAAAAATATAATACTAACAAATCTAATTACTTTTAAAAAACAAAGGTGGAAAAGAGGAATAAAAAATGAATAAAAACCAGAATATTCATATTAAACTTGAGATAAGCCGCAATCCTAGTACTGGAAAACTCAGCCTTCTTGCAAAATTTGATCAAACTGCTCCAAATTTTACAAAAGAAGAAGATGGTTTTAGCTGGTCACCAACACCTGAAGAAAGAGCATTTCTAAATGAAGCATTTGAAATGATTGGTAAAAAATAATTTTTTACATTTTTGCATAAAGTTTTTCCATATTAAGCATATAAAGTAATTGCTCAAGGCGCTCATTGGAAAAACCTTTATCAATTTTATTTAGCATATCATGGGCTTTGTAAAATATTTCTTCTTGCTCAATTACGCCATTAAGTGTTTTATCAATCGCACTTTGATAGATATATTTACATAATAATATTCCATCTTGAAATGTTAAATCCTCTCCCATACTAATAACCGCCTCCACGGTCAATATTATGTAATAAAATAAGTACTTATAAAATTTGTTAAAAAAATACAAATCAAATTATTTTTTTATCGCAATGATTTTTCATTGAGCATACAATACATCTTTGAGGATCATCATGATTTAACGTAATATTTCCTGTTCTTATGCTATATCTCATCTTTTTAATTGTATTTTCCAACTCAAAACGAATTTTTGGGTCAAAAGGTATCTTGTATTCGCAAGAGTTGTTATACACAAGAATTCCGTAGGGTACAAAAGCACCATAGTTTTCCTCAAGTAAATGACAATATGCTGCAAGCTGATAGATATGATTGCTTTTAGGACGACTGCTGCATCCAGTTTTTAATTCAACAGGTATCCTGCATCCTTTTCTTTCAACAACATAATCTGGTTTACCTGCTATCATGTATTTTTTTGAAAATAAGGCATGTTCAATTCTATGAATATCAGAATATGTAATTTTACCAGATTGAATTTTATTCTTCTTCCTAATTTTTTCAGCTTTATTTTTTAAAATTTTAGAGAGTATAATCAAAAAAATTGAAAAAATAATAAGTAAACTTAAAATCATGATTTTTTCTATAAAATCACCTCAAAAATAAATATTAAAATACTAAAAAATAAAATTATATAGCCCATCACCGCAAGTATCCTTGATTTTACCATTTTTTTCTCAGTTCTATTTATCAGCCTACCTAATTCATCATGTTTTTTCTGGCCTTTTTCAAGCAGTTCAGACTCTGGTTTAAAACCCTTTCTCTGAAGATGCCACGCAATTGAGCAATAATAGTATTGCCCTATCTCTGATGCAGAGATAACAGTATTTTTATCTATCTTTTCCTCATTTTTCATAAGATATAAAAAAACCTAACCATTTTTTAGTTATTTATTAGTTGTTGGGGGTTTATTAAAAGTAATTTTTTATGAGACGTATTTTGCTATTTTTATTATATTGTGTTAGCACAATTTATAAATAGTAAGGAATTCTTACATTAATATGGTGTTGTATGACAGAAGTAATAAAAGTAACTAGCAAAGGTCAGGTAACATTACCTTCACATGTAAGAAAAAAATTGCATATAAATAAAGATACATATATTGCAGTAGATATAATCGGAGATTATATCATTATGAAAAAAGTTGGATTAAAACTAAAAGAGATAAGTGATATAATCCAGAAAAGTGCCAAAGATAAAAAGATTACAAAAAAAGAAATCGAAAAAGTCATTTTTGAATCTCGTAAAGAAGTTTGGACTTAATGAATAGAATATTTATAGATACAAACATAATAATCTCTGCAATTGTATTTGATAAAAAAGAATTAGAATTGATAATCCGCTGTATAAGTGAAGGAGATAAGATTTACATTTCAGAACACATAATGCAAGAAGCAACCCGAGTTTTTATGAAAAAATTTCCAGAGTATCTACACATGTTTGAAAAATTCATAAAAACATCTGAAATGGAAGTTATTAAAAGGAAGATTTACGAAAAGGAAATTAAGACTTTTGAGAGTTTAAGAGATAAATATGATGCACATGTAATTGCATGCGCCAAAGCTACAAAGTGTAAATATATTATCACGGGGGACAAGGATCTCTTGAATTACAAATATAAATTAATAAAAATTATGAAATCTGACGAATATCTTAAACAAATCAAAAAGTAATTTTTTTTATTAGATAACATTTTTAAAACCAAACTAGATGAAGGCCTAAGATATAGGAGGTTTTATCCTCATGAGCTTTACACTTGGTATAAGAAGGGAAGATAAAAACATCTGGGAAAAAAGAGTACCAATTATTCCTGAGCATGTTAAAAAATTAAAAGAAAAACATGATATAAATACTATAATTCAGCCGTCAAAAATAAGAACTTTTCATGATGAAGAATACGAAGAAATAGGTGCAAAAGTTGATGAAAACCTAAAAGATGCAAATGTAGTTTTTGCAGTAAAAGAAATGCCAATTGATTTTTTTGAAAAAAACAAAACATATGTTTTTTTTGCTCATGTCATAAAAGGTCAAGAAAAAAACATGCCAATGTTAAAACATATGATGAAACAAAGTTGCACACTTATTGATTATGAAAAAATAACAGATGATAAAAACCGTCGTTTAGTGTTTTTTGGCAGATACGCAGGTCTTGCAGGTATGATAGATACACTATGGGCTTTTGGCCAACATGTTAAATGGCGAGGAATAGAAACACCTCTCAGTGAAATTAAACAAACGATGAACTACAGCAGTCTTGATGAAGCAAAAAAGCATCTGCGAGAAATCGGAAAAAAAATACAGCAAGAGACAATCCCTGATTTTCTTGCACCAATTGTTGTTGGTTTTGCAGGATATGGTAATGTTTCAAAAGGTGCTCAAGAAATACTTGATATGCTGCCTGTTGAAGAAATAGGCCCACGTCAACTTGAGGCAATCCATGAAAACTATTCTGATAAAGTAATCTACAAAGTAGTATTTAAGGAAGAAGACATGGTTGAGCCTGTATCAAATGAAGTAATGTTTAATCTTTCAGAATATTACAATAAACCTCATCTTTACAGAAGTATATTTCATAAATATATCAGAAAACTATCTATTCTTATGAATTGTATATATTGGGATGAACGTTATCCTAGGCTTATAACAAAAGAATTTTTAGAGGAAAACTACACCGGTGAAATGAAGCTGCAGGCTGTAGGTGATATAAGTGTTGATGTAAACGGTGCAATAGAATTTACAGAAAAAATCACAACACCGGGAAATCCGGTATTTATCTACAATCCTATAAGAGATGATATAATCGATGGATATAAGGGAAGCGGGGTTGTTGTAATGTCTGTTGATAACCTGCCTTGTGAGCTACCACGCGAGTCATCAACTGCTTTTAGCGATTCACTTATAAATTTTGTTCCAAATATTGTTAAAGCAGATTACAAATCAACTTTTGAAAGCTTAGATTTACCTGCTGAAATAAAAAAAGCAGTTATTTTACATCAGGGTAAACTGACACCTGATTATCAATATATCAGTAAATATTTATAGCCAATTTTCTTTTCCCCGGCTTGAAAATGATATGCATAATTAAATTACAGGGGGGTAAGAAAATTTTGACAAAAACAGTTTTGGTTCTTGGCGCAGGAATGGTCTCAAGACCAATGATTAAATATTTTTTTAAAAAAACCGATTTTAATGTAGTAATGGCTAGTAGAACAGTTGAAAAAGTAGAAAAGATAATTGCAAAAAATCCAAGAGGCAAAGCAGTAAAACTTGATGTTAAAGACGATAAATTGCTTGAAAAGTTGGTATCTGAATCAGATATTGCTGTAAGTCTTCTGCCTTATACATATCATGTTAAAGTTGCAGTGTACTGTATTAAACACAAAAAACCTATGGTTACAACATCTTATGTATCAGATGCAATGAAAGAACTTGATAAAATTGCAAAAAATGCTGGTATCTTAATTCTTAACGAATGCGGTCTTGACCCAGGTATTGATCATATGAGTGCTATGCGGGTTATACATGAGGTTGAGGAAAAAGGCGGTAAGGTTACAAATTTTAAATCATCCACTGGTGCACTTCCCTCTTATGAAGTAAACAATAATCCTTTTGGCTATAAGTTTTCTTGGGCGCCCCGAGGTGTACTTTTGGCATCTAAAAATCCTTCTAGATGGCTTGAAGATGGTAAAATAAAAGAGTATCCTGGTGAAGAACTTTTTGAAAACTATTACATACAGGATGTACCCGGTGTTGGAAGTTTTGAAAATTATCCTAACCGCAACTCTGTGCCGTATAAAGAAATATATGGTCTTAAAGATGCAAATACTGTTTATCGTGGAACATTTCGCATGACTGGTTGGTGTGAAACCATGAGAAATGTTGTAGCACTTGGCTGGTTGTCTGAAGAGCCTTTGAAAAATTTTGAAGGTAAAACATATGCTGATGTAACAAAAAAATTAGTTGATGCCAAGCCAAATGATGAATTAGTTAAGGTAACTGCTAAATTTTTAGGTCTTAAACCTTATTCAACTGTTATTAAAAGACTTGAGTGGCTTGGATTATTTAGCGATGAAAAACTACCATCTGATAAAGATAACCCGCTTGATTATCTAAATGTTTTAACACTAAAAAAGATGATACTTGGTGAAAATGAGCGAGATATGATTGTTATGCATCATGAGTTTGTTGCCAAATATCCTTCTAAAAAAGAATATATTACTTCAACATTGGTTGATTATGGAATTCTTGGTGATGATTCATCTGTTGCAAGAACGGTTAGTATACCTGCAGCAATTGCAGTTAAAATGATACTTTCAGGTAAAATAAATATCACAGGGGTGCATATACCAGTTATTCCCCAGATTTATAATCCAATTCTTGATGAACTTGAAGGAATTGGTATTAAATTTAAGGAAGAAATTAAAGCGATCTAAAATAATTTTCATTTTAAAATTTGTATAAGTTCAGATGTCGAATAAACTTTTACATATTTTTGGTTCTTTAATCTCTTATCGTTAGACCAAATAGCACAATTTAATTTTAAAGCTACTGCAAAATAGAAAGCATCTTTTGGATCTGGAGATATTTTCTTTGCTGTTTCTTTAAAAGGTTTAATATCTTGCATAGTTATAATTGTGATGTTTGATTCTAAAATTAACAATTCTAAGATATCTTTTAATTCAATAGTATCTACATTAGTTTTTAACTTAATTTCATTAAAATGTTTTTCAAATTCCTCGAATAAATATTCTGCACTATATAATTTAAGTCTATCAAATAGCATAAGCTCTCTTGTTTTTCCATTTTTTATTAAAGCTGAAAATAATATATTTGCATCAATAACTAGATCCATTCATCATACTCTCTCAAATTTTTTTGCAACTTTCTTTGTTACTTTATGACCGAATATTATTGCGTCTTCTTCGGTAAATGTACTATTTGCAAGAAGTCTATTCATCTCTTTTAAGATTTGTATCTTTCTTTTAATTGCGGCTCTTGCAACTTCTGACCAATTTATTTCAGGGTAGAGTTCCATGTCTTTTTTCAATTCTTTTGGGATTGCTAATGTCATGCTAACCATTTTTTATCACCTTTTACGTTTATTACGTATATTATGTATGTTATGTTCAAATATTAATATTTTTCTAAGGAACTCTAAAAATTAGATGTTTTTGTCATTTATATATCTGTTATAGGGATCATTGAAAGTATTAATAAAAATTTAAAAATAAATAATATCATATAATTATTGTACTCTCTATTAGGATTTTCGTTCGGTTTTTCCCAAACGTTTTCAAACTATATATAAAGCAAAACAGATATAATCATAAAATACAGGTTAAAAAAGGTGTGATAAAAAAATGAATGATAAAAATTTGAAAATAAGCGGATTGTTTCTTGCAAGCATTATAATAATTGTTAGTTTTGTATATAGTATGAATATGCAGCCTGTTGTAACAGGTGAATCTGTTAATTTTATTCCTAAATATTCTGATCTTAAAACTTTTAGTTCTTATAATGAATTTACAAGATTTTTAAAAGAAACCAGTCAAACCAGTTATTATTGGCCTAGTTCAGGTATGCTTACCAGCGGTATGCGTCTTGGTATTGATTCGGAAAGCATTGATGCTGATTTTTCCAACTTTGATCTTTTAAGTTCTATATCAAAAGAAGGTGGAGAGCTTGTTGACTACTCTCAGACTAATGTTCAAGTCGCAGGTGTTGATGAGCCAGATATTGTAAAAACAGATGGAATATATCTTTATATTGTATCTAATAACAAAGTAATTATTGTAAAGGCAAATCCTGCAGATGACGCAGAGATTATATCTGAGATAACAGTTGATAGTTCACATAGTATTATTAATATTTTTATAAGCGGCGACAGACTTGTTATTTTTTGTAATAATTATAATTATCCAATACTATATGATGAACCAGTTTTTATTCAACCTATCAGTGTAGACGACTCTGTAACAGATGAAGATTCAAATGAAATAGAAAAAATAACAGATGATATTGTATCACCTGTTATATGGTACAGCTCACCTGAAACCCATATACTTGTTTATGATTTACAAGATTTAAACAATCCTGAAGAAGTCAAAAATGTTGTAGTTCCAGGTCATTTCTCAGGATCAAGATTAATAGGTGATTTTGTATATTTAATTACAAACCAATATTCTTATGAGCTTTATAACTTAGATGAAAATTATTCAATTATCCCAAGAATTATGATAAACAACGAAGTTCAAGATATAGCTCTTGATGATATCATTTATGTTGATATCCTTAAAGAAAGTAAAACTTTAACAAATATCGTATCAGTAAATGTTCATGATGACGAGCAAGAGATTAATGCAAAAATATATCTTCTGGGAAACAGCCAAGTTTTATATGTTTCAAAAGAAAACATATACATAACATACTACAGTAGCAATTATGATTATAATTTACTTCAGACAACAATTCAAGAAGTTTTAACACCCCTTTTACCAGATAACTACAAATCTGAAATTGAGCAAATTAAATCTTTTGCTACATTAAATGAATATCAGAAAAAAACTGTAACAGAATGGATACTTCAAAACTTTACAAACTCTTTAACAGAAGAAGAAAAAATGTATTTACATAGAGAACTAATATTGCAATTTGAAAGAACAACAATACATAGAATAGCTATAAAAGACGGTGAAATAACTTATGAATCACAAGGCCAGGTTCCAGGTCAAGTAAGCAACCAGTTCTCGTTAAGCGAATGGAATGGAATACTCAGAGTATCATCAACAACACAGGGATGGATGTTTAGAAGTATACTTAACTCGTTTATAGAAACACAAAACAACATATATGTTTTAGATATGGATTTAGAAATCATAGGTAAACTTGAAGGTCTTGCACCAGGTGAAACAATATATGCTACAAGATTCTTAATTGATAAATGCTATCTAGTAACCTTCAGAGAGATAGATCCCTTCTTTGTAATAGATTTATCAGACCCAAGAAACCCTGAAGTTTTAGGAGAGCTAAAAATACCAGGTTATTCAACATATCTTCACCCATACGATAGCACACATATAATAGGCATAGGAATGGAAAACAATAACATAAAAATATCATTATTTGATGTTGTCGATGTACAAAACCCTGTTGAGCTTTCAAAATACATAATAAAGCAAGATGATAACGATTGGGGCTGGGGGCAATCTTATGCATTAAGTGAGCATAAAGCCTTCTTATTTGACAAAGAAAAAAACCTTTTAGTTATACCCACTGGAGACTACTATAAACAATCTGCATATGTGTTTAATATAACACTTGAAGGTGGCTTAGAACTCAAAGGAGTTATTGAGCATGGAGAAGAAACTACAAATTATGATGAGTACAACTATTATTGGTATTCAGATTACGGTAATTCAATAAAAAGAACGCTTTACATCAACGATGTCCTTTACACAATTTCAGACAATTTAGTAAAAATTAATAATCTACAGGATTTAAGTGAAATAAATACTGTTGAATTAAACTAAAAAAAATTGAGAGGGGTAACTACATATTCCCATCCCATCAACATTTTTATTTTTTTTAAAAACCCCTCTCCCTCCACATATTTTTTTGAAAATTATTCACCGATATCGTTTTATAATTAAGATAGATACGCCACTAACATCTAGAAACACAGTTGATTCTAATGAAGGTGAAAATTGATATGGGCATTAAAGCAGATAAAGTTCATGAAACGCTTTCAAAATATATAATTGTAGACGGTTTTGATTTTGTCCTTGATCTTAAAAAAAGTCAGGGATGTAAGATACATGACTCTCGCAGTGGTAAAGATTATCTTGACGGGTTTTCGTTTTTTGCATCAGCTCCTCTTGGTTGCAATCATCCTGCATTGTACAATCCGGAGTATATCAAAAAAATAGGTGAAGTTGCTGTAAATAACCCGACAAACTCTGATATATATACTCAAGAAATGGCAGATTTTATTGATTATTTTGGTAAAAACGCGATGCCAAGTTGTTTTAAGCATTTGTTTTTTATAAGTGGCGGTGCACTTGCAGTAGAAAACGGGCTTAAAACTGCTTTTGACTGGAAAATACGTAAAAACTTTCAAGCCGGTAAAAAAGAAGAACTAGGCAATCAAGTCATTCATTTTAAAGAGGCTTTTCACGGTCGTACAGGTTACACGCTTTCTATGACTAATACTTTTAATCTTGATAAAATTAGGTATTTTCCAAAGTTTAAATGGCCAAGAGCTACTAATCCAAAGGTTACTTTTCCTTTAAACAAAGAGAATCTTAGAACTGTTGAAGAATTAGAACAAAAAGCATTATCTGAAATCAAAAAAGCTGTTTCTGATAACCCTGATGATATAGCAGCTTTAATTATTGAGCCTATCCAGGGCGAGGGTGGAGATAATCATTTCAGAACAGAATTCTTCAAAAAACTTAGAATGCTTTGTGATGAGTATGAAATGATGTTTATCGTAGATGAGGTTCAATCTGGTGTAGGTCTTACTGGTAAAATGTGGGCATATGAACATTATGATTTCAAACCAGATATTCTTGCTTTTGGCAAAAAAACGCAGGTCTGTGGCATAATGGTAAATAGTCGTGTTGATAAAATTAAAGATAATGTTTTTAAAGTCCCAAGCAGGCTTAATTCTACATGGGGTGGAAACCTGGTTGATATGGTTAGAGCTCAGAAATATCTTGAAGTAATCAAAGAAGAAAAACTTGTTAAAAATGCAGAGATTCAAGGGAAACATTTACTTGCAGGTCTTGTTGAATTAGCTGATAAATATTCTGATAAGATATCAAATGCTCGTGGTAAAGGACTCATGTGTGCTTTTGATTGTGTTTCTCCTCAGAAGCGAGATGAGCTTAAAAATAAAATCTATGCAAATGGTCTTATTGTTATTGGCTGTGGTGAAAAAACCATTAGATTTCGTCCGCCTTTGGTTGTATCTAGAGAAGAAATTGATAAGTTTCTTGATATTTTAAATATTGTTTTGAAAAAATTTTAATTTCTTTTTTTCACATTTCTTCATATTTTTTAATTTTAATACCTTAAAATAACAAAAAATTTATAAATGAGTAAATATATAAATTATAAATAAAAATGTTAAAAAAATTAGGTGATAAAAAATGAAATGTAAAAAATCTTTAGCAATAACGCTAGTAGTTTGCCTTTTTATTGCAGGTGTAACCAGCTCTGCATACGCAGGTGTTTTTATGAACAGTTCAAGTCCAAAAGCAGAAATATCTGACAGAGGAGTTATGCGCTGCCTTGATCAAATGGTTGATAGCCGTAATTCTGCTACATATATTATAGATGAATGTGAGAAAGGAACCGAATTTGCTGGTAGAATATTTAAAAGATATTTGCCGCTTAATTTAGATGATTTTGAAGAATTCAAAAAAGATGGATTAAAAGTAGAATTCACTGCAAAATTAATGATTAATAATATATTAAGTGTTTCAGGAATTCATTCATTAATTCGTTTCAGGGCATTACCAATAATATTAACTGACATAAAAAAAATTGATGATGTACCAGGGCCTCAAATAAAAATTTCTTTTGAAATAGAGCCTTTACCTATAATTGATGCTATGATTCCACAACCAGTGGGAATTGATGCAAAACTTACAAACAATGGAGAAGATGCAATAATAGTAAGTGAAATGGGATTAGAAATCAAAACATTAAATTATAAAATAACAACACCTGATTCAAAAACACTTCTTTTTAACACAAGCAGATGGATTAGAAAATTACCTGAAACTGTGAGAATAAATCCAGGTGAAATATATTCTGTGAGAGTTGATGATATAACTGAGCCAGGGCTTTTTGTCGATGAAGAATCCAATGATTATATATTTGAAACTGGTACATATCAAATTATAGGAATTTATGAATCTAATGGTGCTGCATCCACTGCAAATACTGAAATAATCTTTGAAGGAAAACTATTTTCAGAGCAACATGAGTTGTTCATAATTGGCGGATATCATGATTCAGAGCCAGAAAACGCATATATATATGGTAGAGTGAGGCAAGACCCATTGATCCCTGCTACACAGTTCATACCTATAGAAGATGCATTAGTAAGAGTATATGATGCATCAATTGATATTACACCGGGATCAGGAATCATCTGTGAAACAAGAACTAATGAAAGAGGAGAATATGAATTAAATGTTGAGCCAGGAAGATATTTAATTATAGCATCAAAAGAAGGATATACTCAAGCAACAGAACTTGTAGAAGTTGAATCTGCAGAAGAAATATTTGTAAGTTTTGTGTTAAGAAAACTCTTTGTAGAGCCTTCTCTTACAATAAATTTTGAAAAACAAGAATTTAGAGAAGGAGAGCCAATAGAATTAACTGTTACTCTGACAAATAATGGTGCAGAGGCATTAAAAATTCAAGAT
>CAZFAZ010000060.1:0-5693 GCA_964517155.1 uncultured Thermoplasmatales archaeon | reverse complement strand
TGTGGGATAGATAGTATTTCACTAAATCCTGATACAGTTATAAAAACAAGACTTAAAATCGCTGAAACAGAGGATAGACTTGGTGTTAAAAACGAAATTTTAAACTAAAAAATATTCCCTTTTTTTATTTTTTGTTTTTCAATTATTTTGTATAGTTTAACTAAATCGTCATCTTTTAAATATATGCATTCCGTCGATTTTGTAATTTAAGTGCTTTTTTCGCATCATTCCGCTTATTCTGAGGTAGATATGTAGATAAAAGTATCAAATATAAAGTAAAAAAACAATTAACGGAAAACTTTTAAGCAATAAAGCGATTCTTTGTAATTGATTTGTAATTTTTATAAATTACAACACGATGGGATGAAATCAAAGGATAAAAAAACAGGAAAAACTATGTTTTCAAAAATAAAGATAGTCGATAGAATAAGTTTTCAAAATATGGTTTGTTTCTATTAAAAAAGAGGATGATAAAAGATGGGAAATAAAATATTAGTAGTTGATGATGAAGAAGACATGGTAGGTTTAACCAAAAAAATCCTTGAATTAGAAGGATACAATATAACTATTGCGCGCAGTGGAAGGGATTGTTTGGAAAAAATTGAAAAAACAGACTTTGACTTGATATTACTAGATATTATGATGCCTGGCATGAGCGGATGGGACGTATTTGATAAAATACAGGAGAAAAAAAGTGATGCAAAGGTTGTTTTTGTAAGTATTCTAGACATATCTGAAAAAAGGAGATGCCATCTGATGGTACAGGGGCTAGCCGGGTATATAAAAAAGCCTTTTTCAGATGATGAGTTAGTTGAAACCGTAAATAATATACTATCAGAAAAGCAAATTAAAGTATCATAAATACTATTAAAGAAATTAATAGTATCACTAATAAATAAGAGGGTGAAACTAAAATTGTTTCAGGGATGCAAGAAAAAACATTATGGATTTTCGTTATTGCTTTTAGTTTTATATCTTTTTTTTGTTTGCTCTTTTGCATCTGCTGAAATTCAAGCAAATTATGCTGTGAAAATATCAATTGTAGAAGGAGATAGTTTTATTGCAGGAGATACATTTCACACGATAACTGAAATTCGTAATTCAAAGGCAGAAGGTCGCGTGGATGTTATTCTCACGTATGAGATTTTAACTGAAAGTGGACATATGGTTTCTACTAAAGCTACCACTGTTGCAGTCGAAACTCTGAGTTCTTTTTCAGAGAATCTTAAGATACCTGAGAGTGTTGATGAAGGTTTTTATATTTTAAAAGCAACTGTTGCTTCACTTGATGGGACGGAAGAATGCTTTACAAGTATATCTTTTAGTGTTTCAAAAAAGGTTACAGAAGATGAGCAGAGATTTATTGAATTTATTCTTTTAGGTGGTTTGATTGTTACAATTATTGCTTTATTGTTGGAACATAGAAGAATTTCTAAGCTGAAAGTTTCGGGAAATGACCTTAAGCGTTTTGTTGTTGAAAAAAATAAAAAGTAGATTTATTTTAAAACGTTAGTTTTATAAAACAATAATAGATTATATGTAATTGCTTTGTAATGCAAATGGGAGCACAAACAATTAATTAAATATGAAAAAATTAAAGGAGTGATTTAAAAAATGGAGACAATGCAGATAAGACTAACAAAAAATATGTTGGAAAGAATCGATGAGCTTGTAAACATCGGCGAATATCCAAACAGATCTGAAGCAGTACGTGATAGCGTTAGAAAAATGCTTGACCATAAAAGCCAATCAAGCGAAGTCTTGAATGTATCTGTAAAAGATTTGCAGAGATTTATTAAAAGTGCTAGCAACAAATAATTATGGTATCTTTTGACATAAATGGATTATTTGGCCTGTTCGGCTTTATTTTTGGATTAATTTCCATTATTTTTTTATTTGGCATAATAAAAAGAACTAAAGATGATATTCGTCATGGTTTTATGCTTTTGTTTGCAGCGATAGTTTCTTTTGTGGTATTTGAAATATTTACTATTTTGTCAAGTTATCAGATACTATCAGACATGCCTGTTGTTACTAATGTGTTCATGCTTGTTTTTATATTTTTTATTACAGCAGGTATGTTTAAACTTAAGATGCTTATAAGAGGGCTTTCTGATTTTGGTCAGGCTTTTATTGTTACTTCTGAAAAAAGTCATGAGGATAAACTTGCATCAATTGTAAAGGATGTAAAAGATGTTTGTTTTGTTACTTTGAAAAATCCTTATAAAGAGGTTGTAAAAACTCTTGCTTTTCATAATATTGATGCTTCGTCTATGCAGTTTATTGATGCTTCAGGGGTTAAATCTGATGCAGAAAATTGTACTAGCATTAAAAATAATCCTGATGATATAAAAAAGGCTCTTGATAGGATTTTAAAGGAAAAAGGCTCTCGTTGTGTTGTGGTAGATGAAATCTCAGAGCTGAAAGGTATAAAAGATTTTGAAATACCTTTGTTTATCCAGGATACTTCTTCTCTTATTAAGACAAATGAGTCACAAGGTTTTTTTGTCGGTAAAATTGAAAAATTAGGTAAAAGCACAATTAATGATATTTCTTTGATTGTGGATAAAACAATTGGTGATGAGAAATGAGTAAAAAGATTATGATCGTTGATGACACTGTTGATACAGTTGGCATGGTCAGAAAGTTTTTAGAGTCTGAAGGTTATGAAACAATGTTTGCGCATAATGGAAAAGATGCACTTGCTCTTCTTAAAAAATCTGATGCAAAGCCGGATCTGATTTTACTTGATATGTTTATGCCTGAGATGAGTGGGCGTGAGGTATGTGAAAAAATTCGTGCTGATTCTGATTTAAAGGATTTGAAGGTTGCTTTTTTTACAGTTGCTGCTTTCAGAGAAAAGGGAAAACAGATGCTTGATGAGCTTAATGTTTCTGATTATATTACAAAGCCTTTTGATATTGATGATTTGTTAAAAAGGGTTAAAAGTATTGTCGGCGAGTAAATGCTTTCTTTTTTTATTTATAATTAATCAAAAAACATATATGCTTAAATTATATACAATACATTAGTAATGTAAAAACATTACATAAGTATGTTATCTTAAACTAGGATGAGTGGGTGAATTAACGGGTGGTTGTTTAGCCATAAAGTTATGGTGTTTTATATGGTGGATGAGCCAGATATTGTTAAAATGTTAAGGGAGGAGGAAAAAATTGGTGTTCTCCATTGCAGTATTCAAGAGCTTATTAGCCATGATGATAAAGTTGATGATAACTCTGAGGAAGTAGAAGAAAAAACAGTAAGATTTGCAGAAGAAGATACAAAATTTGAATCTACTATGCATATCAAAACTCTTTTTTTAGGAATCTCTGGAGAGAATTATAATAAAATCTTGCTTCAACTTAAAAAATCCGGTTATTCTGTTGATATAAAATGTGTTTCTTCAGAAAACGAATTTGGAGAAAATCTTCATGATGATAACTGGGACATTATTCTTGCAGATTATATTCTATCCAGGATAAACCTGTCAAAAATTGTTTCAATTGTAAAAAATACAAAGCCAGAAACGCCTATAATTCTAGTAGCAGACAAACTAAATGAAGATGAGGCGATTTCTTATTTAAAAAAGGGCGTTTCAAACTATGTTTTAAAAGACAATTTAAAAAGAGCAGGAGTTGTTGTAAAACAAACACTTGAGATTGTTTCATTGAAAAAAACAAAAGAGTCTGAAGATCTATATCATGACCTATTTGAAAACGCAAATGATTTAATACAGGCGGTAAGGCCTGATGGTTCTTTTTTATATGTTAATTCTTCCTGGAAAAAAACACTTGGTTATACTGATAAAGAACTCTCCAATCTTAATGTCTTTGATGTAATGTCCAAAGAAAGTATTCCCCATTGTAAAGAAGTTTTCAAAAGGATAATGTCTGGAGAAAAAGTTAATGATATAGAAACTACTTTTTTAACTAAAAATGGTAAAAAGATTCATCTTCAAGGTTCTATTAGCTGTAAATTCAAAGATGGAAAACCATTTTCTACAAGAGGTATTTTTAGAGATATTACTGAGCATAAGATGCTCGAAGAAATTTTGAAAATGTATAAAAATTCTCTTGATAACGCAACATATGCTATTGGAATTTCGACTGCACAGGGTAAACATTTCTATCAAAACAAAGCTTTTGAACAAATGTTTGGCAACATCGGAGAAAGCCCTGTTGAAAGTATTTACGTTGATAAAAAAGTTGGTCAAGAGGTTTTTAGAACCATTATGTCTGGCAAGCCGTGGACTGGTGAATTAAAGATGCTTACAAGAAACGGCCTGGTTAGAGATATCTATCTGAAGGCATATCCAAACATAGACAATAATGGTAATATAACATCCCTTGTTGGAGTTCATACAGATATTACTGAGCAGAAAAAATCAGAAGAAAAATACAAGACATTATTTCAATCAAGTGCCGATGGTATTTTAATAGCAGATATTACAACCAGGACCTTTACTGATGCAAATCCTGCTATCTGTAACTTGTTAGGTTATACAAAAGAAGAATTATGCAGGATGAGTGTCCAAGATATACATCCAAGAGAAAGCTTGAAATATGTGCTTTCTGAATTTGAAGCACAATCTAGAGGAGAAAAAATATTAGCAAAAAATATTCCCTGTTTAAAAAAGAATGGATCTATACTATATGCAGAGGTTAATTCAACTGGAACTTTAATTGATGGGAGAAAATGTAATATCGGTTTTTTTAGAGATATCACAAAACAAAAAGAAAATGAAGAAGAAAATGAATCTATTTTAAATGCTGCAGCAGATGGAATAAGAATTATTGATAAATCGTATAATATTGTAAAGATGAATAAAACTCTTGCAGAGATGTGTGGGATAAATTCAGACAAAGTAAAAGATAAGAAATGCAGTGATGTATTTAGTTCAGAAAAATGTAAAACTAAAGATTGTGCTCTTGCGACTGTTCTAAGAACAGGGAAGAGTTTTCAAACAGAGTTGTTAATGATTACAAAAGAGGGAAAAAAGATTCCTTGTCTTTTAAAAGCAATGCCTTTCAAAGACATTAGTGGAAACACAATTGGCATTATTGAAGATTTTAGAGATATTTCATTTATTAAAGAAACTGAGGAAAAACTAAGGAAATCATATGGTATAATAAACAAAAGCCCAATTATTGCTTTTACCTGGAAGAATGAGGAGAATTGGCCTGTTGATTATGTTTCTGATAATGTAAAAGATTTATTTGGCTATAGTAAAAAAGAATTTATCGATGGAAAAATTTCTTTCTCAAAAACAATACATCCTGATGATTTAAAAAGAGTTGTTTCTGAGGTAAAAAAATATTCTGAAGATAAAAAATGTAACGAGTTTACTCAGGATTATCGTATTATCACAAAAAAAGGAGAAGTCAAGTGGATTTATGACAGAACCATGATTAGACGTGATGAGAATGAAAATCCTGTCTTTTTTGATGGAATAATACTTGATATAACAGAAGAAAAAAGAAAAGAAAATGAGTTGAAAGAAAAAATCGAGGAGCTTGAAAGATACAAAAAAGTAACAGTCGGTCGAGAAATCAAGATGATTGAATTAAAAGAAAAAATAAAGAAACTGGAAGGTGGTAAAAAATGAATTTATATTCTTATCTTCCTCTGACTGCTTTGTTTGCTAATCTCTTTCTTTGTTTTTATCTTATTTATATAAACCCAAAAAACAA
>CAZFAZ010000059.1:0-48235 GCA_964517155.1 uncultured Thermoplasmatales archaeon | reverse complement strand
ATGTTTATATAACAGATGGAATTGATGCAAAATATATTTCTAAAGTTGAAGAGAAAAAGGCTAAAAAAACTAAGAAGAAATAGTAACAAACGTTTTTTTTGTCCTATTTTTTTTTATTTTTGGGCTTGTAGCTCAGCTAGGTAGAGCAAGCTAATCAACAGGAGAAAAATAAATTTATAGTGTGTTATAAATAAAAATTTAAGATTTACGTTTTTTCAGCTCGTTTGTGATGTTTAATTCACGCAAATAATTAGCAATTGCAGTCTTAATTATGTCGGATCTATTACTTCCTTGTCCGATTTTTATTGCGTAGTCTATTCCTTCTATCATTGCTACAGGTAGTCTTAGCGGAACTGGTTCGGTTTCGGTTACTTTTTTTGGCATATCTCCTCAAAGCGTTGTATGATAATCTTACTATTTTAGTCTTTTGTTTTGTATCTCACTTGTATATTTATATAAGATACAAGTAAACTATTTATATCTTATGTGTATTACATATAATATACAAATGTTATACGATTTTGATGCCTTTAAAATTAACAATGTTGCTCTTTACTGCAGAGTATCAACTGATGAGCAGGCACATGAAGGATTTAGCCTAGAATCACAGTTAGATAGATTAAGGTCATTTTGTAATGCAAGAGAATGGAATGTAGTTGCAGAATATGTCGACGGTGGATATAGTGGTTGTAATATTAGAAGACCTGAATATAAAAAAATGTTGGATGACATTGAAAATTGGGATGCAATAGTTGTAATTAAAATGGATAGAATTCATAGAAATCGACTAAATTTTATCCAGATGATGAATGATCTACAAAATCAAAATAAACAGTTTATTTCAATGACAGAAAGCCTTGATACAAGCACTGCCATGGGTCGTTTTGTAATGGGTATTATTCAAGATATTGCTCAACTTGAAAGTGAACAGATTGGTGAAAGAGTTTTTGCAGGACAACTTCAAAAAGCAAAGAAAAAAGATAGTGGATTTATGGGTCATAGAGTTCCATTTGGTTACAGATGGGATTCAGACAGCAAATCTTTTATTGAGGTTCCTGAAGAAATTGAAATAATTAAGCAAATTTTTCAGATTTATCTAGATGGATTTAGTATGAGACAGATTTCAAGAATTCTCAAGAATGAAAATAAGAATAGAACTAATCCATTTCCTGAGAAAAAACTTAGCAATACCTCAATTCGATATTATCTACACAATTGTTTTTATGCTGGTGTTGAAAGATGGTGTCACTTTTTCAAAAAAACTGAAATTAAACCTATTATCAGTGTTGAGATATTTAACAATGTTCAGAGGAAACTAAGAAATAAATGTCATAGTCACAGGAATTACGATCCTATGTTGTTAAAAAATATGCCATCGTTTAAATTTGGTGATGAAGAACGACAGTCAATCCCAATAATAAACAGAGCAAAACATAATTTTGCTTATCAAGGATAAAAACATTATAATACCTATAGATTATTTCACTGATTATATAGTAGAGGGTGAATAGGAAATGAGGAAAAAATTTATTGTTTTTTTGTTATTTTTAATTTTTATTTTAAACGCTGGATCTGCATTAGCTTTATGGGATATAGAAATTAGCGCACCTGATAGTACTCATGTCGGGGAAGAAATTACAATAACCGTAACCTCTGATGGTAGCCCTATGGAAGGTGCTGATGTTTATGTTAATGTAGTTGACAACATTGGTAAAACTGATAGTAACGGGGAAATTACACATTCTTTTAGTATAATAGGGATTTATTCTATATATGCAGTGAAGGGTTTACAGACTTCTGATACAATAACTGTAACTGTTGAACAACCTGTGCTTTCAATTTCATCTGTAAACCCATTGGCCCCAGAGGCGGGTGATGAGGTAACTATTACTGTTAAAGCAAATCTTTTAGACTCTGTTCAAGGTGCAACAGTTTATGTCGATGGAAGCTCTATTGGTACAACCAGTAGCAGTGGTCAAATATCATATACTTTTAGTGAAGGAGGTACATACTCTATTACTGCTGAAAAGAGTGGTTATACTAGTTCAGCTCCATATATACTAACTGTAATTGATATAAAACCTTTATTAGTAATCACTCCGAATAATTTAGTTTCTTCTGCTGGAGAAGAAGTTACTTTTACAGTAACAGCAAATCTTGCCAGTGTAAATGGAGCAACAGTTTCTGTTGATGGTGTATCAATTGGTTCTACAGATGGTAGTGGCGAAATAGATTATACATTTGATGATGGTGGAACTTATTCTATTACTGCTAAAAAAACGGGTTATACTGATTCAGCACCTTATCTATTAACCATTACTGATATAGAACCATTGTTAATAATTAGTATCAATCCATTAACGCCTGAAGCTGGAGATGAGGTAACTATTACTGTTAAAGCAAATCTTTTAGACACTGTTCAGGGTGCAACTGTATCTGTTAAAGAGGATATTCTTAGTGGATCATATTCTAATGTTGGTACGACCGATGGTAATGGACAAGTAATATATACTTTTGAAGAAGGTGGAACATATCTAATCAAAGCAGAAAAAAATGGATATACTGACGCAGTTGTTTATTCATTAACTATCTTAGATGTTGAAATACTAAATAATGTTGAAATAAAAGGAGCAATTTTCCCAATTCCAGAGTTACTTGAAAACGAACTATTAAATTATGATGACCTGCCTTTCCAACTACCACATTCATCATTGGTAGCAACTGAAGATGGATTGTACATAGTTTTTTCAAATGAAAAACTTGAAGGAGGATTAGCAAACGTTGAGGGTTTAAATCTTTTAAGTATAACATGGGAAGGTTTAGAGATTGGAATAATACAAGCAACAACTGTAAATCTTGATAAAGAAGGAACATCTGCTACTATTGCTCAAATTGAGTCAAACCCTGAAGAATATGCTTATGAACTCGTTACATTAGAAGGCACTGTGAGACAATGCCCTTTCATGCTTGATGTAACTAGTTTTAATATGGCAATAACCATAGGTAGAATTGGTAAAACCCCTATCTATGATATGGATTTTTCAAATTTAATTGATAAAACCTATAATTTTAATCAGAATTTTGATAGCGATGTTTTTAATAACTTGATAAACATTGGAAGCAATAGTATAGCATTTTTTGATTTTGATAACTCTGCGTTATGGTGTGATTCAGAGTCTACAATTGATGCAATTGTTATGTATCCAAACCTTGTAAGAGATTTCACAAATGTTATTTCTGAAAATCAGATAGGAGATGTCGTTATTCCAACTGATGAATCAGTAGTTTTATATCTTATTGACTCCGAGATAGATGGCGAGGATACCACAATTGATGAAATTAATTCAAATTTTGCAAGTTATTCAAATAAGATTGTCTCTTTTGAAGGCTCTTATTTAGGCGTGGGTGCTAGTATTAAAAAAATAATAAGCGCATCTTCAGCACAAATTGGAAATATTTTACCTGTGGATCTATCTCTTCATGGAGATTATATATGGACAAGTCCTCCACCTACTAGCTTGGATGATTTTAAAGACAAGAGTTTATTTGTTTTTGGCGCTTCATCAATATCTCAAAGTAGCGTGATTTCACCTGAGGATGGCTCATTATCTGTTTATAGATTTACGGGTAAGGTTATTTCTGCTAGTGACATTGATGGTTCTCTTGAGGGTGTTGCTTTGATTGTTTATAGCCGTGATAAAGTAAGAGATTTATCAATTGAGGAAATTACTGATAATATAAGGAATTATGTTGAAGGTGAGATAACTAATATGAAATATATCTTACAAAGGCAGTCTCCTGAAAAAACTGAAGTGTCCGGTGTTTTAACAGTGGATAACAGTACAATATCTGTAAATAAAAATGATATTGAAAATATTGATTTGAATGTTAAAACTGAGGTGAAAGGTGTTAGTATTACAACTGTTAAACTCGACGATAAACCTGCTGATATAGAAGTTGATGTTGGTGGTGAAGTATATTGTTATCTTGAGATAAGTCTAAACAATGTTTCAGATGAAGATATTGAGGGTGGAACAATTGAGTTTAAAGTGGAAGCTTCTTGGTTAGCAAATTCTAATATTGATAAGAATAAGGTTAAACTTATGAAATATGTTGATGGTAATTGGGTTGAGTTGTCTACTGAGTTTTATAAAGAGGCATCTGGTTATGTGTATTATAAAGCTGAAACACCTGGTTTTTCAGTATTTGCAATCACTGGTGAAAAAACTAGTTCTAGTGATGGAGGGCAGGACGGTACTAGTAGCACTCCTGGTTTTGAGTTATTGGTTTTGATTTTAGCGTTTGTTTCTATTATTATTTGGAAAAGAAATAGAGGATAAAACCTCATTTTCTCAATTTGATTTAACCATAATCAGTTTTTTTATAATAGCAATTATTTGTAATGTAGAGTCATTCTTTTTTTGATGCGCTTGGTATCGTTAAGCCTATATAATCGTTCTTGTTTCTTCCTATGTTTTTTCTTTGGGCTTGTAGCTCAGCTAGGTAGAACAATCTAATTCAATCTGCTCTTCTGTTAAATTAAAGAAATATTTCGTTATATTGTATAACGAAAAGATTTTGAAAATATTGCAATCATTCAACAAATGATGAGTTTTATAAGATGTTTTTACATATCTATATTAGATATAATCTACAGATTTGAAAAAAGAAGGTTATCAGTAACATGAATCAGGATGATTTAAAGCAGATCTTGGAAGAAGGTGAAGGACAATTCATTGAGTTTAAAGAAAATTTTAGTAAACATGTTGTTAAGGACATAGTGGCTTTTGCTAATGCTTCGGGTGGGAGAATTTTTCTTGGAGTTACTGATGAAAACATTGTAAAAGGTATAAAAACCACAAATGATCTGAAGTCCAAGATTATCGATATCGGAAAGAATTGTGATCCAAAAATCTTTGTAGATTTAGAAGAATATGAAAATATATTGATTATCGAAGTTGAAGAAGGAAAAGATAAACCATATCAATGTTCAAGTGGTTTTTATCTTAGACTTGGTTATAATTCTCAAAAACTTACACGTGATGAAATCATCCAATTCTGTATATATGAAAATAAAATTCGTTTTGATGAGCAAATATGTGAAAACTTTGATTTTTCAGATTTTGATGATGAAAAATTTGAATATTATCTCAAACTTGCACGTATCTCTAGGAATCTTAAAAGAGATGATATTCTTCGTAGTCTACATGTTTTAACTGAAAAAGGAATGACAAATGCTGGTGTTTTGTTTTTTGCAAAAAAACCATTCAAGTATCTTATGACTTCTCGTATTCGTTGTGTTCTTTTTAAAGGCAATGATCGTGTTCATATCCTTGATAAAAAAGAGGTGGATAGGGGCATAATTGGTAATATTGAGTTTGCTGTAAACTATCTAGAAGAACAAGTTCCTGTCAGATTTGAGATTGATGGACTGTATCGAAAGGAATTTCCCCAATTTCCAAAAGATGCATATCGTGAGGCAGTTGTAAATGCCATTGTTCATCGTGATTATTTTGATAGTGGTGAAGTTGCTGTTGAGAAAATGAGGGATTTTATTTATATTAATAACCCTGGTGGTCTTGTTCCATATCTTAAAAAGGAAGAATTTGGAACGGTAAGTAAACCTAGAAATACACTTCTTGCAGATCTTCTGTCTCGTACGTATTTTATGGAGAAAGTCGGTACAGGAATAAAAAGGATACAAGAGGAATGCAAGAAAAATAATAACAAAGTTGAGATCAAACCAACAGATCATCATTTTCATATAACATTTTCTGCTCCAAAAGGAGAAAGTACGGAGAAAAGTTGGGAGAAAGTTGGGAGAAAGTTGGGAGAAAATGAGGAGAAAATCCTAGAAATCATAAAGGATGACAGATTTGTAACTATTTCTAAGCTTTCTAAATTACTTGGTTTGTCCACTACTGCTGTAGAAAAGAATATCGCTAAATTAAAAGAAAAAGAATTTCTTAAGAGAGTTGGCCCTGCAAAAGGTGGTTATTGGGAAATAATCAAATGAATAAACATGCTGAAATGGTATTAAATATTATGAGCCGTTTGGTATCGTTAAGCCTAAATATCTAATCCTGTTTCTCCATACGATTTACAAGATGGGCTTGTAGCTCAGCTAGGTAGAGCAATCGGCTCTTAACCGATTGGCCAGGGGTTCGAATCCCCTCAAGCCCGCTGTTCTTTCTTGAAGGGTTTTGGCACAGCATTTTCACCCCTTTTTATACTGTTGTGGCAGATGGATGAGGATTTTCTAACTAAAATCTTTTTTTAGAGGTAATACTTTGAAACAAAATTGAATTTAACGTTTTGACATTTTAACCCGATATCTTTAGAATATATATAATAGGTTATTACATAAATACTAGAATAAAAGCTATAATTTTAGCATTTTAAAATATTGATTTTATAAAAAAGTATATATAAGATGTTATACATAATTATTATTATAATATTTAAAAAGTAAAATTAAATTCGGGGAGAAAATGCATATGCTGAAAAAAAAATCAAAAAGAGTAGTTAGTTTTCTTGTTGTAATAGTGTTAGTACTTTCAGGATTCTCTGCGGTAGCAAGTGCTTTTTATAACAATAACAAAAAAATTGATACAAATAATTTAAACCTAAAATCAGCTTTTAAAGAAAAAATAGAGGATTTAAAAGAAAAAATACAAAACTTTAAAAATCAGCTAAACACAGTTGAATATTTTTCAGATGAATCAGATATTCAACTCAAACAATTTTCCCTTTACAAAACTATGAATTTATTTAGTATTATTAAAACAGGTCTTGAATTTTATACAAACTATAATGGTAATGAAAAAACAGATACTTTAAGACTTTTTAGGCAAACAAAAATTGATTTAAATGATGATTCAAAAGACGATATTGTAGTTTTACTACAACTTTATCCGGGTATTGAATCATCACTTGCTCTTTCAATAAATTATAAAATATCAATAAATCAGCTTTCAGGTTTTGATGACCTTGACAAAAACGCGTATTTTAAGGCTATGTCTGAGTTAAATTTCCCTGGAATTTTATCTAAAAATCTAACAGATGATAAACTAGAATTTGGGTATGAATCTGCTGAAGGGGAAAATATTCCTGAGAAATGTTCTGTAACATATAAACTAGTGCCTCATATTTTTTCTATTAAAAAAACACCTGATCATATTTTTGCAATAGATACAGATGCTGTTTCAGAAGGCTCTGCTAAACTTAATCTTATATTTGGCTTTACAGAAGCAGATGACAGATCAGAGGTTTTTTCAAAGGTGTCGTACGATCCTGTTGTTTCATCTGAAATAACATTTAAAAGAAGCAGAGGCTCTGGTGTTTCGTTTTTTGAGTATGAAAGAACTGTTTCTTCTCAGACGAATGTTGATTTATATCTTGCACATATAAAAGGCGAAAATAAAACATATGCTTATGCACTTGATTTACCTAGTTATGTTGGTTTTTCATTAAGACTTGGCCAGCAGGGTAAGGCTGAGTTTAGCACAGATTCAGCAATCGCGGAAATTGGTCTGTGTGATAATATTGATAACCCTAAAAACAAAGTATATTTCTCAGATATGTTTACAACAGCAATTCTTGAATGGAATCGTGATCCTTTCCTGCTTTTAAAACAAGGTAGTTTCAACGCTAGTATTTATACAGAAGGTGCAGGTGTAAGCTTTAATATTCATCTTGAAGGTGATTCTGGCGGTAATGCTGATTTTAGCATAAGCCCTGATGCAACAGTTATTGATGCTTCTTTGGAGCTTGATTTATCAGAAGGTTATTTTAGGATTAATAGAAACGAGTTTGACTTATTTGTGTCGTTTTCTATTTCTGTTTTAAATGAGTCAATAAGCAGTTTTCTTTCTACTCTTTCTGGTTCTTTTAATATTGCTCGTCTTAGCGATGGTCCTTTTGAGATTTTCTTTGATGATTTATATGATGGCGAATTAGAGATATATCTATCTGGTAAATCATTTGAACTTTATGATGTAGATATAACGGGTTTTTCAGAGATTATAGGTGGGAATTTTTCTGTTTCAATGGATAGTCTTATAAAAGAAACCTATGGTTTTATAAGTTTTAGTCTTTCAGTTGAAAAACAAGGAAATAATATAACTGGTATTTGTCGTTTTGAAATAGACCGCGGTGCAGAAATAGAAAATCTTTTGTTAAAATTTAATAATTTTGTATTTGCTCGTGAAAGTATTAGCACCTCTGGAAGTGTTGTAAAAGAGTATCCGTTTTCCATTTGTGTATCAATTGTTGAGTGGCATGTAGCAAGCGATCTTTCAAGTGGGTATATTGTAATTAAGAGTAACAGTTCGGCTATTCTTTCATTTAACTCAACATATAGTGATGAAAGTGGTGTAGTAGGTCGTGTTTCTGGTACGATTCAGTTTAAAACAACAAGTGATCTTTTTAATGTTTCATGGGAGATAATTGATGCAAACACTAGTTTTAACATAAATGGTAGTGCTCTTGTTGGTCTTTCTGATTTTTATTTATGGATTAAAGATAAGGCAGAAATATCTATTCCTGAGATATCTATAAACTTTGAGTTAAATACTGTTGGAAAAACTGGTAGTTTAATGTTGCATCTTAATGATAATATGATTTCTGCAAATGTTAACATTGAAAATATAAATATCACTGATTTATTTGATATAACTTTGAAAGGTTCTTTACAAGTTGGTCTTGATGCCACAGCTTCTGGAGTAATCAATATTGCTTGGAATGAATCAGGAGTTACATCTATCGATGGAGACTTTGAAGCAGATGCAACAGGTTTTATTGATATTACTGATTTTGAGTTTAGATATAAAACATTAGTAGATATCTCGATGAGCAGGCTTTTTATAAATGGCGGTTTAAATGTTAATTTCAGCAGCATCGATGGAAATATCTCACTTTATGCAGATGTTGATTTAACAGATATCATAATTTCAGATTTGAGTGTCTACAGTTCTATTTCACAGCCGTTGGGTGTTAGTGCTGATATGGATATAACATTTGATGGAAATGGAAAAATTGAAGTTTTATCTGTTAATGATACTGTTTTGCTTAGCGGTCAAGTTATTGGTAATTCAAATATTTTAATAAACTCTTTATGGTTTGTAGTACCCGTTCCAACTTTACCTATCGAGTTGAATGTTGAGGCATTGTATATTGATGGTTCTACAACTATTGAATTTGATGTTGATATATCACAAGACACACCTTTTATGATAACAATCATATCTGAAAATGAAATTACGGCAGGTACAATTTATTTGGGTTACCCTGGAGTTTTACAAATTTTCGTTTATGATTTTGTTGGTGGTGGAACAGGTGGAAGTGTAGGTTTAGGTTTAAACATGGCAACAAGCCAACCGGTTTTTGATTTTGACCACAGCAGTTGTTTTATTGGAGATTTGAACTTATATTTAGCAGGAATTTTAATCCCAATGTCTAATCTTTCAATAAATGGAACTGCACAATTAGAAGGATTTTTAGATATAGCTGGATTTACTTATGTATATCTAAGAGGTACTGTTGAAGAAGAAACAATTATTACAGTTGAAAATGTTGTTATTCCAATTTTGAATTTGCCTGCTGATTTGTCTGATTTTTCCTTGGTTTTAAAACCCGGTGAAATCGATTTTTTACTCCAAAATACAGGCGATATATATCTTTTTGGTTATAGTTCCAGTTGGATAACTATAAAAGCAAATGATAAGGAACTGATTAAGTTAATAGGTGCATTAAATGTATGGTTCAGTAAATCTGAATCAAGTGATGGAACCAAATCTTTTGTTATAGATGCAAAAGAAGTAAGTGGAGTGGTTATACTTGCAGATTCTTTAAGATTTGCAGGTAAACTAAATGCGCATATCGAATTTAGTATAAATATAAACAAAAGTGATGATACTACGACCTATTCAGATCTTTATTTGAATGTTAGTGGAGAGATTTCTGCGGTTGTACAAGTTAAAGGAAATGATACTGATTGGATTCCAATTAGTCCGTTTAATACTTCTGGTCAGGTAATACTTTTGTGCCAAGCATCTTTTATGAATCCTCCAGATATAGCTGATGAATTTATAACCACTACAAATGGAGATAACAAAAGTTTAGGATTTGAAGTGTGGTATGCGCCACCAATAGGTGAGAGTAGTGCAAGTATAGGTCCTTTTACATATAATGTTTCTTTTGATGATGGAACATATTACGAAGAAACTACAGATAATACAAGAATAGTTACAGGCGATCATATTTTCAATTTAGGTTCTTATAATGCCTCCGTAATTGTTACACCTTCTGATTCTTCAGTTGCCCCTATATACGATGTATTGTCATTTGAAGTCATCAAGAAAATAGCTTATCTTGAGATATCAGAAAATGGACCATTATCTTTTACATATGATGATGTTGAAGGCGATGGAAGAATTCATACATGGTTTACAATACGTAATAAGGCAGAGGAAAACTATAATCTTGAATGGGAGGCTGCTATTATACCAGCATTATTTGACAGTACAGGAATGGATCCAATTGTTGAACCAGAGATGGGAATATTAGGTCCTCAAGAAACTGTTAGGGTTAATACATCATTTTATCCTCCTCTTGATCACAAAGAACATAGTACAATATATTTTTCGGCGGATAATATAAACTATACAGGATATGGAGGAGATGGTGCTGGCATACCTATGACTATAAAGCAATCACTTACTGTTTTTCCTTCTTCAATTTATCTTCCGGATTTAAGCCCTGGTGAACAAAAAACCTCCTCAATTTGGATTCATAATAACAAAGCCGAAGCTCTTGGCTGGAGTATAACAAACGTTTCAAATGACAATTATAGTTTTCAGAAAACTGATGGAACAATACTGCCGGGTGGAGCAGAAACAGTTTATTTTACAGTCAATGCACCAAATGAAGAAGATGCAAATCTTGCTGGAATAATCGAGGTTACTGATATAGATGATCCAGTAAATGTGGCTGAAGTTTCAGTTCATGTTGGAATACAAAATCCAAGCTTACCTGGAAACGGTAATGTTACAGTAACTGAAGAGGGAAATGGAAATGTAAGTATCGCAATAGGTGGCTCAAATGAGATACATCTCAATAACTTCCAGACTGATATAAATGGAGTAATTGCTGAGATTAATGGTCATTTCATCTTTGATACAAATGAATCATATATTTATATAAACTTTACAAAAGGAAATATCGGCAACTTTTCAGTCGAAGGCTCTGCAGATTTTACTGTTGATAACTTTAGATTCAAATATGGAGATAATATAACTATAGAAATAAGTAAGGTAATAACCGGTGGTATTCATTGGAGAAAAGGGAGAAGCGGTAATCTTACAATATATGTTGATGATACATTTACAGATGTAGATATAGATATAAACTTAAATATCGATGAATATACAAACTTCTCAGTTGCAGGTAACTTTGATATAGACATTGACGGTCAAATGGATGGAACTATATGGTTTGACTGGGATTTCAACGATGGAATATCAAAAAATAATCTGAGCATCGGTGGAGATCTATTTGGATATAAAAATGTAAACATCAATATAACAGATTTTGAGATACAGACAGATACTTTCTATTTTTATACTGAGAAGATATTTTTCAATAGAACTGTAGATATTTTTGTAAATGAAACAGGTATTCATATAGAAAGTGAAAGCGTTATTGAACTGGGGGATATTTCTATTGCCTTTACCATTGGTGATTGGCAGATTAATTCAGTTAACGCAAATATTATAATTGATGGTAGTGTTGCGTTTGAATTTAAACCATGGGGTGATGGTTTTATGTTTTGTATCGATACAACGTACTTTGAGATACAGGCAAGTTTATTCCTACCAGATATTTCAGGTTTTGGATTTCCGGGATGGTTAAGTGTAAATTTCGAATTAACTGTAACAGAACAATGGTGTGCAGGTCTGGTATTGGGATAAGATACAAACAGCCATTAGATGACAAGAAGCCTATGACTTTTGCAGAGGTTACGAAATCTTACAACAGATAGAGCCTTGAAGGGCTGTGCAGGGCTTTCTTAGATGAAAAACATGCAATAAACTAAAAAATATATGAAAATTTTCTAATGTCCTTTACATAGTTTATTCTAAAAAAATAAATTATGTTACAAAAAATAATTAAATACTGACAATTTTCTTTTTTTTAGATAATCTTATAATATGTTATTTTATACCCTTTTTAACTAGAGGAGGATGCTCATGAGTCATGTTACAAAAAAGTTTGGAGAGAATGCAGGTAGACTTTGGACTATTTTAAATGAGAAGGGATGCTTAAAAAAAGATGATATTTTAGAAGTCACAAAACTTAATGAAAAAGAGTTTTATTCAGCAGTTGGCTGGCTTGCACGTGAAAATAAAGTTTCAAAGTATGATAACGAGTGTTTCAAACTTGATAATACTAATATCGGACATGAGATTGGTACTCATGCTGGAAGAGTCTACAAGATTTTAGATATATGGGAGGATGTTGATTACGATTCGATAAAAAGGCTTTCCGATCTTGATGATACTCAGGTTCATAGTGCTCTTGGTTGGCTTGCACGTGAAGATAAAATATATACTGATGAAAGGAATAGGTTTAAATTGAAGTAATTTAATATGCGTTTGATTTGGGGAGAAAAAAAACACAAAATTAAAAAATTGTTAGATGATAGTTAAAGAAGAAATAATTGAAAATAATTCAAAGAAATGCATTACTTTAGGAACTGATTTAAGATTAATAAAAAGGTGTATAAGATGAAAATAGCAATGATTGGTTGGGAGTATCCACCGTTTAAAGCAGGTGGTCTTGCTACTCATTGCTATGGGCTTACACGCAGTCTTGCTGATAAAAATACAAAAGTCTATTTTTTTATGCCAAAGACTAAGGAATCTGCGAAAAGCGATAAAGAAAATTTAAAAATTATAGAAGTTGGAGAAACTGAAGTTTTTCCATATGATAGACCTGATTCAAAGGAAATTGGCGGCAATTTTTATGAGGCTGTTTATTACTATAACAGCCTGGTTGTATCAAAAGTTGAAGAAAGTATCAAAAAAGAAGGAAAATTTGATGCAGTTCACTGTCATGATTGGCTTACGATGAAGGCTGGAATTGAAATTAAGGAAAAATGGGATATACCCTTAGTACTTACAATTCATTCTACAGAGTATGATCGCTCTGGTTGGCTTTATCCAAATCAATGGTTTATTGACATTGAGCGCCAAGGTATGCAAAAAGCCGATAGAATTATTGCTGTAAGTCATTTTACTAAGCGTGTTTGTGTTGAAAAATATGGCATTAATCCTGATAAGATAACTGTTGTGCATAACGCGGTTTATCCACTTTCTGAAGGACATAAAAAAGAAATTGTACTTTTTTTAGGTCGTCTTACTATTCAAAAGGGTGCTGAGTTTTTCTTAAAAGCTGCTCAAAAAGTAAAAGATTTTGAGTCTGATGCAAAGTTTGTTGTAGCAGGAACAGGAGATATGCTGCCTCAGCTTATCAGCCAGGCAGTTGATATGGGTATATCTGACAGAGTAATTTTTACAGGTAGGCTTACTGAAGAAGAAGTCAAACATATTTATGGTATTTCTAGTGTTTATGTAATGCCTTCGGTAAGTGAGCCTTTTGGTATTACTGCCCTTGAAGCAATTTCTGCAGGTACTCCAACGATTGCTAGTAAAACTGCTGGTTTTTCAGAGGCTTTTAAAAATTGTCTTCGTGTTGATTTTTGGGATACTGATGAGATGGCAAATAAAATTGTATCTCTTCTTAGATATGATCCTTTGCGTAGAACACTTGCAAAAGAAGGAAAACAGGAGATAGATTTATTTACCTGGGATCGTGTTGCAGATAAAACAATCGACGTCTATAGGGGAATAAATTAATAATGACCTCTGTTTGTATGTATTTTGAAGTGCATCAGCCAATGAGACTTAACAAGTTCTCAGTTTTTAATATTGGTGGAGAGAGTAATCATTTTGATTATTTTAATAAGAAATTAAATGAGCAGATTTTTACAAAGGTTGCAAAAAAATGTTATCTTCCAACTAATAATCTGTTGCTTGAGCTTATAAGAAAGCATGATGGAAATTTTAGGGTTTCTTTTAGCTTGACTGGTACTTTTGTAGAGTATTGTCAGGAGTTTATGCCTGAGGTGCTTGATAGTTTTAAAGAACTTTTTAAGACTGGTTCAATAGATATAATGGAGGAGACTTATTATCACTCGCTTTCTAGTCTGTATGATGAGATGGATGAGTTTGAAGATCAGGTTAAACTGCATCGTCAGATGATTAAAAATATTTTTAATTATAAACCTAGGGTTTTTAGAAACACTGAAGCAATTTATGATAATCGTATAGCAAAAAAAGTAGCAGATATGGGTTATAAAGGAATACTAACTGAGGGAACAGAAAAGATTCTTGGATGGCGTAGTCCAAACTTTTTGTATAAGCCAGTTAATTCAGATTTAAAGGTTCTTTTAAGAAATTATGATTTAAGCGATGATGTAGGTTTTAGATTTTCTTCACAGATGTGGAAAGGCTGGCCACTTACGGCTGATAAATACGCTAGTTGGATGTCTCGTATTCAAGGTGATTTAATTAATTTATTTATGGATTATGAAACCTTTGGTGAGCATCAGTGGACTGAGACAGGTATATTTGATTTTCTTGGGCATTTGCCTGGTGAAGTCTTAAAACATCAACATATGGATTTTATAACAACATCTACGGCTGTTGAAAAATACGATGCCGTAGGTGATATCGATGTTCCTTGGGCTATTTCTTGGGCAGATGAAGACCGCAATGTATCAACATGGCTAGGTAACGATATGCAAATTGCATGTTTTAATGAGCTTAAAACTATAGGTCGTAAAATCAAAGAAAAAAAAGACCCAGCGCTTCTTGCAACTTGGCGCAGGCTTCAGACAAGTGATCATCTTTATTATTGCTCGACAAAAGGTCTTGCCGATGGTGATGTCCATGCGTATTTTAGTCCTTATGATGGACCTTATGACGGCTTTATTAATTATATGAATATCTTACAAGATTTAAAACAAAAAATATGATAAAATGTTTGATGTGAAAGGATGAGGAGAAAAATATTTACGGTATTTTTTGTCGTTTTATTAATTGTTATAATTTTTGTCGGATGTGTTGAAGAAGAAACACCTAAAGATTCTTATAATACAACAGAAACAATGAGCATACAACAATTAATTGACAGTGCATCTCCGGGCGATGTAATTAATATCCCAATTGGAGTTTATAATGAAACCATATTCATTAATAAATCGATAACATTAAATGGCAATAATAAAGCTAATACAATTATTGATGGCATGTTTCCAGCAATTTGGAGTACCGGAAGTGCTATTACAATCAATTCTGATGATGTAAAAATCAGTAATTTTACTATTAGAAATTTACAAGTTAACTCCCGACATCCAAATAATAATTGTGGCATACAAATCAATTCAAATTTCAATGAAATATCAAATAATGTTTTCTCAAAAAGTTACTATGGCATTTATCTAAACTATTCAAATAATACTAAAATCATTAACAATGATTTTGTTGATTTGAATGATGCTGGAGTATACTTAGATTTTTCAGATAATAACAATATTTCAAATAATGAATTTTCTGGTTCTCGTATAAAACTAAATAATAGTTGTAAAAATAATACAATATATGATAATATCCTAACCGGAGAAAATTATGGAATTATGATTATAAATAATGGATTAGACAACAAAATCTTAAATAATGAAATATCGACAACAGACGAAAGTCTGTTTATCATAGACTCAAGTAAAAATAGCATTATAGGAAACACGTTTGAAAATAATGGTATTCATTTATCAGATTCATCTAACAACGATGTTAGTAATAATTATGTAAGAGAAAAAGAGCTTATATATCTAGAAAATAAGTCCAATTTAATTGTTGATGAAGAAGTAGGTCAAATCATAATAATTAATTCTGACAACATAACAGTTCAAAATCAAAAAATAGAATATATTTCATATGGTCTTTATCTTATTAATTCCGAAGATTGTATCATTTCAAATAATCAATTTTCAGATATATCTACATCGGGGCTTACCATATCTAGCTCAGATGATAACTTAATTGAAAATAATGATTTTAAAAATTGTAGAGAAAGTATAATGCTTTGGTCTGTAAACAATAATATCATTCAAAACAATGAGTTCATTGATTGTAAATCCAGAAGTATCAGATTTTACAATTCTTTTTACAATACTATTTCGAATAATAATTTGGGTAACTTATTACTAGATAAGTCTGACTATAACACCATACAAGATAACACTATTAATGGTTCAATCCATTTCTTCTATGATAGTAATAGCACAAACAACATCATTATCAATAATAATTTCAATAATTATGGTTTAGAAATTGATTTTTACACAATAGACAATACAGTTCAAAATAATTTTGTCAATGGAAAACCTCTAATCTATTTAGAAGATGAATCAGACACGGTTGTTAATGAAGATGCAGGTCAAGTGATACTTATTAGATGCGATAACATAATTGTTGAGAATCAAGAAATAAATAACGCATTTACAGGTATAGGGTTGTTTAATACTCAGAATAGCACTATTAGAAATAACAAGATTAACTATGATGTATTTGCCTATATTAATGGACCATCTGCAATTACAGAGTCAAAAGGCATCTATCTAAACGCATATAGCAACAATAACGTAGTCGAAAATAATGTATTAACAGATAACAAAAATGGAATTGAACTGGTATATTACTCTGATTATAATACAATTAATAATAACAAAATATCTTCAGGAAGTGGTGGTGCTGGAATAAAGGTTAGCAGCTCAAATAATACAATAAAAAATAACAATCTTACTTCAAATTATTATGGTGTTAGTATCTCAGGATATTATAATACAATATTTTCAAATAATTTTATTGATTATATATTCCTAAAAGAGACAGACGATGGTACAAATAGATGGGATAATGGTTCAGTTGGGAATTATTATGATAAATATGCTGGCGTAGATAATGATGGAGATGGAATTGGTGATAATTCATATAATGCAGACAATTATCCACTAATGAATCCAGTTGACATATAATTAACTTAAAAATTTCTTTATTTTAAATTATATAAGTTTTTAAAGAGGTACTTGTTTTACATTTTTGAGGAGAGGCTAATTTGAAGATAGCTCATTTCAGTTGGGAGTACCCGCCAGTTATATTCGGCGGTCTAGGAACTTTTGCAACAGAAATTACGCAAAAACAGGCTTTTTTTGGCCATAACGTCACAGTTTTTTGCTTAAACGAAAACAATGCTCTTCCAACTTATGAAGACTACAATGGTATAGATGTATACAGGCCTAAAACACTTGATTTAACAGAGACGTTTAGGCTTTTTGCAGAGCATGAGCTTAAATCATGGGGTGCAAACTTTAAGTTTTTTGCAGATGTTGTAAGCTATAGCACTATGTCTGCTTCGCAAATGGTAAACTTACTTGTTAGAAAAGAAAAAAAACAGTTTGATATCGTTGATGCACATGATTGGCTGGGAATTATGGGTGGAATGATAGCAAAAAAAGAACTAAAAATTCCTTTAATATTTCATGTTCATTCGACAGAAGTAGGCCGTTCTGTAGGTCGTGGAAGTCATACTATAAAAGATATAGAATATGAAGGCGGACAAAACGCAGATTGTGTAATAACTGTTTCTTTTGCAATGAAAGACGAACTGGAAAAACTAGGTTTTCCACCAGATAAAATACGTGTTTGTTGGAATGGAGTCGACCCCAAAAAATATGATCCTGCAAAAGTATCAAAAGACGAACGACTTCAGCTCAGACGAGGTTATGGAATAAATGATGGCGAAAACATGATTTTTTTTGTAGGCCGTCTAGTAACAGTCAAAGGTATCGACAAACTAGTGCGAGCAATGCCTAGTGTTCTTGATGATTTTCCAAATACAAAACTAGTTGTTCTAGGAATTGGTGATATGGAATGGAATTTAAAAGACACTGCAAGAAATCTTGGAATCGGGGATAAAGTAATTTTTAGAACAGAATTTATAAGTGAACCTGAGAGGATAAAACATTATGCTGCATCAGATTGCGTGGTTCTACCTTCTATTTATGAGCCTTTTGGCATAGTCTGCACAGAATCAATGAGCATGGCAAAACCAACAGTTGTAGGTGCACGCGGGACAAATGGTTTTAGAGAACAAATTCTGCCGACTGGTGAAAAACAAAGCGGTTTTCATATAAACCCGCATGAACCAAATGATATAGCATGGGGTATAAAACAGGTCTTGCAGGATAAAAAAAGAGCAGAATGGATGGGGCAAAACGCAAGAAAAAGAGTGCTTGAAACATTTAGTTGGGATGCAGTTACACAGAGGACATTAAATATTTATCAAGAATTCATAAGATAAGGATGTGAAACTATGAGAGAATGGCTTGTTACAAATGGTCTCGGTGGATATGCTAGTCTTACATCTCAAAATACTAATACTAGTAAATTTCACGGGCTTTTAATTACAAGTCTTAATCCTCCTACACAAAGATGGATTTTTGTATCAAATATAATTGATAAGCTACAAATCGGTGATGAAGCACATTCTCTTGAACAATTTAAACAAAATTTTAGTTTTGATACTTTTCCAAGTTTTACTTATGAAAAAGATGACATTAAAATCAAAAAAACAATTCTAATGCAGCATAGTAAAAACACAACAATTATCAGATATGATGTTAAAACTAAGAAACCTTTGACAATGGTTCATGCCCCCTTTGTTCATTCCAGACATTTTTATGATGTTAACAGCCAAAGATATCTTTCTTTTCAACAAAATATAAAGGATAGCACTCTTTTTGTTAAACCGGAAAACACTGATAAAACCCTTAAAATTATTCTTAAGGATTGTGCATATTCTCAGAAAAATTACTGGGAAACAATGTATTATGAAAAAGATAGAAATCGTGGTGATTCCTGGATAGATAATGCTGTTCATACAGGCTATTTTTATAAACTTATAAAAAAGCCTACTGTTTATTATTTGGTTTTAACAATTGAAGATGATTTAAACATTAATCCATCTGCTGTTTTTTCAAAAGAAAAACAAAGGAAACAACAATTAATTCAAGACACAAATCTTTCTGAAAAATTTGAAAAACTAGTTCTTGCATCTGATAATTTCATTGTTAAAAAAGGAACTGGTAAATCGGTTATAGCAGGTTATCCCTGGTTTGGAGATTGGGGTAGAGATACTTTAATTGCTCTTCCTGGTTTAACTCTTGTGACACATCGTTTTAATGAAGCAAAAAATATACTTTCTACATTTGCAAGTTATTGCAGAAATGGTCTTATTCCAAATGTTTTTGGCGATAGAGATTCAAAGCCTTCATATAATACAGTTGATGCATCTTTGTGGTTTATAGACCGCGTTTATCAGTATATGAAATATACAAAAGATATTGATTTTCTTAAAGATGTTTGGGAGACAATGGAAAATATTATACATGGCTACAAAAATGGAACCGATTACAATATTTTCATGGATAAAGATTATCTGATAAGTCATGACCCAGGTCTTACCTGGATGGATGTAAAACTTGGTGATTATTATCCAACACCACGCTGTAGAAAAGCAGTTGAGATACAGGCTTTATGGTATAATGTTTTAATGATAATGAGCAAGCTTGCAGAAAGCCTTGGTAAAAAGGATTGTTATAAAGAGTTGGCAGCCTGTGTAAACGATAGTTTTAATGAGCAGTATAATGAGTTTTATGATGTAATTGATGCAAAAGATACTTCAGTTAGACCTAATGCTATTTTTCTAGTTTCACTTGATTATTCAATGATAAATGAAAAAACTCAAAAGAAGATAATTGAGCAGGTTAAAGATCAACTTTTAACAGTTTTTGGACTTAGAACACTTTCTTTTTACGATCCAAACTATAAGGGAAGCTATATTGGTGCGTATCACAAAGATATTGCTTATCATAATGGAACAGTTTGGCCTTGGCTTATGGGTTCTTTTATTAAATCTTATGTTAAGCTTAACAGTGATAAAAAAAGTCGCGATTATGCATTTAAAGAGTTTATAAAACCAATGCTTGATATTTTTGGTGATAACTGGGATGGAAATATTCATGAGATATTTGACGGTGATCCAGTTTACATTCCACGCGGATGTATTTCTCAAGCCTGGAGTGTTGCAGAAATACTTCGTACATGGGTTGAAGATATAGAAAACATAAAACCAAAATATGAAAAATTTTTTTTTGAAAATACACTAATAGTGCAAATTTGATGTAGATATATTTTCTAAATAAAATAAGCATTTAATACATATTGTTGTATCATGCGATTTGTATTAAAAAAAGATGCATTAACCGCTATGCTGCTTCTCATAGTTCTAATCCAGTTATCGCGATCTTTATAAAATTTTGGCATAATCCATGTTTCAAGTTTATTATACAGATCTTTTCTATCGGCATCGTCATCTGATTCTCTTTCATTTGATCTTCTTGAACCTATAGACCAACCAGTGATGTTTTCAATCCAGCCTTCTATCCACCATCCATCAAGAGTGCTAAACTGTGGTACACCATTATGTGCTGCTTTCATACCTGATGTACCTGATGCTTCCATAGGGCGTCTTGGTGTGTTAAGCCATAAATCCACACCAGATATCATCATTTTGGCAATTGACATTTCATAATTATGAATATAAGCAATTTTTACTTTGCCATTTATTTTCTTCATAACATCAAAAATCTTTTTTATAGTATCTTTTCCGCCGCCGTCTTTTGGATGTGCTTTACCTGCATATATTATCTGGATTGGTCCTACTTTATCTGCTATATCAGTTAGCCTGTTTGGATCAGATATTAGAAGATCTGGTCTTTTATATGCGGTTTGCCTTCGTGCAAAACCAATAGTAAAATCATTATAGTTCATTCCAATGTTGTATCTTTTATTAACAAAATTAATAAGTTCTCTTTTAGCCTCCATATGAGCATTCCATATCGAAGTTTTATCCATCCCTGATGCTGCTCTAAGGCTATTTGGGTCAGAGCGCCAACCAGGTACATGTTTATCAAAAATTCTTTGAAATGGCTCACAAACCCATGTTGCTGAATGGACTCCATTAGTAATTGAATCAATAGAATAACCTGGAAACATCATGCGTGAAACCTCGCCGTGTTTCTTTGCAACGCCGTTTACATAATGGCTGAAAAACAAGGCAAGGCGCGTCATATTAAGCCGGTTTTCAAAAGTTACATCGTCAAGGATAAAATCAGGCAGAATGCTTCCTATCATAGGTTTTGCCATGTTTATATCAAACTGGTCATGACCTGCTGCAACAGGAGTATGTGTAGTAAAAACACATTGCTGGCGAACTTTTTCAACATCATTGCATTGATTGTAAAGTTCAAGAGTACCAAGTGCAGCATGACCTTCATTCATGTGATACTTGTCAATAGTAGTATAACCTAAATCTCTAAGGATTCTTACGCCACCAATTCCAAGGATTATTTCTTGAGCAAGTCTATATCTGTTATCCCCGCCGTATAAATATTTAGTTAGCTGTCTGTCCCAATCAGTGTTTCCTTCAATGTTTGTATCCAAGAAAAATACTGGAACTATATATCCTCCAACGCCACGATATTGATACAGCCAAGCGCGAACTTTAACTTTTCTACCTTCAATTTCAACATTTGTATCTGAAGGTAATTCCTGTAAGAAATTAGAAACAGAAAATTGAATTGGTAGCTCGATTTGATTTCCCTGTTCATCTAGTTTCTGATAAAAATAACCGTTTTCCGACAGAAGGGTAATACCAACTACAGGAACATTTAGATCTGCACAAGATTTAATGGTATCTCCTGCAAGAATTCCTAGACCGCCGCTATATGAAGGAATATTTTCATCGATGCCTATTTCCATAGAGAAATATGCAATTTTTGGTTTACCACCAAGACTAACAATGCTTTTCTGAATTGGGACTTCGTTCTCCATCCTTTCTCCTGCCACCTTTTAAATATGTAAATACGCCTCAATCTTATAAAACATTTCATTTTTAATGAGTGCATTTATAAATGTTTAAAAGATATACATTAAAATAGTAAAATAAGTTTCGTGTATAGGGGTGGAAAATTGCCAGAAAAGATATGTAGTGTCTGCAGTAGAAAATTTAGTCTTCATGAAAATCCATCTGGTTTAGTATTCAAAGATGAACTTTTTGTATGTGGTGAATGTAGTGATAGGCATAAACTTGAAGAAATAAAATGTTTAACAAAAACTACTATGCAAGATCCATATAAAGGTATGCCAATAGGGCTCTGGCTTATACATGAGCAAAACAAAGATAAAACTATGATGACCGTGAAAAGACGATAAAGTTATGTAAACTCTTTTTATACTTTGATTTTATTTCGCAGAATATGATTATTATAAAACTTGGTGGCAGCGTTATTACAGATAAAGCCGAAGAATGCACTTTTAAAACAGAAATAATGGATAAACTATCAAAAAACATAAAAAAAGCAAATAAAAAAACAATAATTGTTCATGGTGCAGGATCTTTTGGTCATATACTTGCAAAGGAATATGATTTAAACCAAGGTTACAAAAGACTTGAGCAAATCAAAGGTTTTTCACTTACTCATGAAAAAGTACAAACATTAAATTCACTAGTTTTAAAATCTTTACAAAATCATGATATACCTGCTGTTTCAATATCTCCTCATTCAAGTGTTAAATTAAATAATCATAAACTGCATAAAATGGATTATAAAATCTTTGAAGAATATCTTGATAAAAACTTTACACCAGTTACATTTGGAGATGTAGTTTTAGATAAAACGCTGGGTTTTTCAATATGTTCTGGAGATTTATTAATCCAGGCTTTATCAAAACATTTCAAACCTGAAAAAGTAGTTTTTGTAATAGATGAAGATGGTATTTTTACGGCTAATCCAAAAATTGATAAAAAAGCAAAATTAATTGAGAAAACAACGATAAAAGAACTTGAAAACCTTACAACATTAGCTGATGCTCACGCAGATGTAACAGGAGGTATGGCTGGAAAAATACAGGCCATTAAAAAAATCTCAAAAAACGGTATAAAAACTATTTTAGTAAATGGTAATAAACCTGATAGATTATACAAGGTACTTGTTGGAGAAAAAGCAAAAAGTACAATAGTTTATGGAGAAAAAATAAAATGAATAAAACTGAGAGTAGAAAAGATGAGCATGTACAGGTAGCACTAAAAAAAAATGTATCATCTGATTATAACTATTGGGATGATGTCAAACTAGTTCATAATGCCCTTCCTGAAATTAACAAAGAAGATATCGATCTTTCTACAAAACTTTTTAATAAAAAACTTGGAGCACCAATAATTATTGCAAGTATGACTGGCGGCTACAGCAAAGCCAAAAAAATAAATGAAAATCTGGCTATTGCTGCAGAGAAATACCAGCTTGGCATTGGTGTAGGCTCTCAGAGGGCAGCACTTGAAAAAAAAGATTTACATGAAACGTATTCTATCATTAAAAACTATGATGTTCCTCTTCGTTTTGCAAACATTGGTGCATCACAGATTGTCGTTTGGGGTAAAGAAAAAACAATTGAAAATGCTCAGCATATGATAGACATGATAAACGCTGATGCATTCATAGTTTGTCTTAATTTTTTACAGGAAGCAGTGATGCCTGAAGGCGAATCCAACGCAAAAGGCGTTTATAATGCTATAAAACAGTTGGCAGAGGATTTAGACATTCCAGTTATCGTTAAAGAATCAGGTGCAGGAATCTCTTATAATGTAGCAAAGAAACTATCTAAAACAAAAATCTCTGGAATTGATGTAGGTGGTCTTAGTGGAACTAGTTTTTCTGCAATTGAGCATTATAGAGCTAAAATGATTGATGATAAACTTCATGAGCGTGGCGGAAAAACATTTTGGAACTGGGGAATACCAACGCCTACTTCTATTCTTCATGTTGGTGATGCAACAAACTGGAAAATACCAATAATTGCAACAGGTGGGATTAGAAATGGGCTGGATGCTGCAAAAGCCCTTGCGTTAGGTGCAGATGTTGCAGGAATAGCAAGAGTATTACTTGAATCTGCAGTTTCTTCAAAAACACAAACTCTTGATGAGCTTGATGCTATTGTAAAAGAACTAAGGGTAACGATGTATCTTCTTGGCATAGATAAAGTATCAAATATGCCTGAGGTTGACTGGACTATTGTTGGTGGGCAATTATGGATTTAAAAATTGAACTGAAAAAAAGAGCAGATTTTTTCAATATTCAACTAGAAAAATTTATGCAGGGTGGTTCCCCTGAAACATTATATGATGCCATGAGGCATCTGCCTTTAGCTGGTGGAAAAAGATTAAGGCCGGTAATTGCAATGCTTTCCTGCGAAGCAGTAAAAGGTGATGTAATAAAAGTAATACCTCTTTCAATTGCTTGTGAACTTGCTCATAATTTTACTCTTGTTCATGATGATATAATGGATAACTCAAAAGTGAGGCGGGGTTTACCCGCGGTTCATATGAAATATGGTGAACCAACAGCTATAATTGCAGGTGATTTGTTATTTACCAAAGCTTTTGAAGCAATTCATAAAACAACAGTTGATGCAAATATCTTCAAAAACGTTGAATATGGTCTTATAGATTGCATACGTGAAATTTCCGAAGGTCAACAACTTGACATGGAATTTGAAAAAAGAAAAATGGTTTCTGAAGAAGAATATCTTGAGATGATACGTAAAAAAACAGCAGTTTTTTTTCAATATGCTGCTGAAGCAGGTGCAATATTTGGCGGTGCAAACACTGAACAATCAAATGCATTAAGTCAATATGGTTTAAATTTGGGATTAGGTTTTCAAATCTGGGATGATTATCTGGATATAAGCAGTGACTTAGACACTCTTGGAAAGGATATCGGAAATGATATACGAAACGGTAAAAAAACACTTATTGCTTGCCATTGTCTAAAAAATACATCAGGTGAAGATAAAAAAAGTCTTGATAAAATATTTGGTAATCTTAATGCAACAGATGAACAAATCAAAAAAGTTTATGATTTATTCAGAAGAATCGGTTCTGCAGATTACGCAAAACAAAAAGCTATATTTTTTGTAAATACTGCAAAGCAAGCATTAAATGTTATTCCTGCTTCAGAAGCAAAAAATATACTTTTAAGTCTTGCAGATTATTCAATAACTCGTAATAAATAAAAGGAGATTTTTTAAGAAATGTCTGAAAAAATAAAACAAGTTGCAAAAAAATATGCACTGCAAAACGCTGTTCAGTTTAATGGTAAAGCAAACCCAAAAGCAGTTGTTGGTAAAGTTATTGCTGAGCTAAGAAAAGATGGTTTTTCTCCTCAAGAAATAATTCCTATTGTAAATCAGGTTATATCTGATGTTAATAAAATTTCGGCAGATAAACAGTTATCTGAGTTGGAAAAAATTGCACCAGAATTATTGGTAAAAGAAAAAAAAGAAAGAGATTTCTCGCTTCCTCCTCTTCCAAATGCAGAAACCGGCAAGGTTGTTACTCGTTTTCCTCCAGAGCCTAACGGCTATCTACATATAGGTCATGCAAAAGCAAGTATTGTAGATCATGAATATGCAAGGATATATGACGGAAAATTCATTCTTCGTTTTGATGATACTAATCCTGATAATGCTGATATTAAGTTTTATGATGCACAAAAAGAAGATTTACGTTGGCTTGGTATAGAATGGGATGAAGAATATAATACTTCTAGTAATCTTGAGAAACATTACAAACTAGCAGAGCAATTGATTAAACAGGGTGATGCATATGTTTGCGTTTGTTCTCCAGATATAATTAAAGAATGTCGTTATAATGGCCGTGAATGTAAATGTCGTCATTTTAATTGCGGCGATAATCTAGATAAATGGAAGCAGATGTTAAACGGTGGTTTGGAGAATGCAATTCTTCGTATGAAAGGTGATATGCGTTGTGTTAATACTGCTATGCGTGACCCAACACTTTTTAGGATAATTAAAACTACTCATCCTATACAAGATGATAAATATTGTGTATGGCCCACTTATGATTTTGCTGGAGCCGTAGAAGACAGTCTCAGTGGCGTTACTCATCCTTTTAGAACTAAAGAATATGAACTTAGGGATGAGTGTTATTTTAAACTGCTTGATCTTCTTGGTTTACGCAAACCGCATCTTATGGAGTTTGCTCGTCTTAATATAGAGGGTATGCCAGTTTCAAAACGTAAAATCAAGCCTTTAATTGATAATAAAACAGTCTTGGGCTATGATGATATACGTCTTCCTACACTGCGTGGTCTTAAAAAACGCGGGATTTTACCTGATGCAATTAAACAGTTTGTTTTTTCACAGGGTATTTCAAAGGTTGAGTCTACAGTTACATTTAGCCTTGTTGAATCTGCTAACAGAAAAATTTTAGATCCGATTGTTAAAAGATATTTTTTTGTGCCAGATCCTGTAAAACTTGTTGTTGAAAATGCTCCTGTAAAACAAAAAGAGATAAATTTTCATCCTTCTGATAAAGGCCTTGGTAGTAGACTAGTTAAAGCACATGATTTGTTTTATATTCCTAAATCAGATGTTGAAAAAATAAAAATTGGTGATATTTTTAGACTTAAAGATTTGTATAATGTTAAAGTAGTCAAGAAAAATAGTGTAGTTTATGGAGAATATGTTGGTGAGAATTTAATAGCAGATAGCCTTAAGATTCAATGGACTACAGATAGTTTTGTTAAGATGGATGTTTTTGTCCCTCATCAATTGTTTAATGAAGAAATTTATAATATTGATAGCCTTGAAACGGTGAAAGGTTATGCTGAAGAATCAGTAAAAAATATTTCTGATGGTGAAATTGTTCAGTTTGAACGTTTTGGTTTTGTAAGACTTGGGAAAAAAGACAATGAGTTAATTGGCTATAGGGCTCATAAATAAAATTTTTATTTTTTCTTTTTTAGCCTAATAATAACTAGTATTGAAATCATTGTCAATAGTATTTCAAACCCTGGTGTTTCAACTGGTTTCATTAATGGATACTGATCTTTTGCAGAACCGCCAGGTATGTTGTAGGCTGTATCTCCTATTCCATCGTTATTGTCGTCTGTTCCATTGAAATCATCCCAGTAGTTTCCCTTAGAATTTAGATTCCAAATACTATTTGAGTCGTCATAAGCACCTAGATAGTTGTCTATAAAATTGTTGTGATATATCAAATTGTTATTTGGTGTAACTGAGTAGACGAATACTCCATATGTGTTTTGCGTAAATGTGTTATTGTTCACTATGCAGTTATGTGCCCATAAGTCTAAAGATATGCCATATCTGCATCCTTTAATTGTGTTTCCTGCGATGTGGTTTTTATCTGAATTTATATCGATTCCTGATCTGTAATATTCGTATCCAGAGTTTTGAATTGTAAATCCTGTAATGTTTACGTTGTTTGATTCAGGATTAAGTTTTATCACTGTATCTTTTTCTTTACCGTCTATAATTGTTGTTTTTTGTTTATCTCCTACAAGATTTATTGTTTTGTTGATTACAATGTTTTCGTAGTATGTTCCGCTGTATACATAGACTGTATCACCATTTGTTGTGTTATCTATAGCATCTTGTATTTTTGTATATTCAAAAAATCCATTGTCATCTACATATAATATTTTACTTGCGTTTGTTACAGGGGTTATCATAATTATTATAAATATTCCTAGTAAAAGTAGGTATGATATAATTCTAAATTTAGGTTTATTTTGTTTTTTCATATGAGATACACACATATTTATTTTACTTAATATATTAAAATATAATATATAAAAGTCTTTCCGTAAAACAACAGGTAAAACTTTTTAAATAAACAAAATATTAACAAATTGCACTCAAAAATATAAAAAGGATGGGATGACACATGCATCATATTAAAAAAATAATTCTAAGTCTAACATTGTTTTTAATATTTATAACAATATTTGCAGAAAATGCAGTAGCAGAAGATTTTGTGCCAAACTTAGACAACATTGGCATATCTATTGCTATAGTCGTTGCAGCAATAGCGCTAATAATTTCGTTTTTCATGTTTGGCGGAATAAAATATGTAACACAAGACAATGTCCTAAATACAGAGGTTAGAAAAAACCTTTATGAATATATCGAAGAATATCCTGGATCACATCTTAGAGAAATAGCACGAGAGCTAGATTTAAAACCAAGTAATGCAGCATGGCATCTAAGAAAACTAGAGCAAACAAACCTTGTAAGAAGCAGAGATATCGGCGGAAAAAGGGTATATTATCTAGTTGAGGGCGGAGCCGATGCAAGAAAAGAAGCAATAGCCGAAGCAATACTTAGAAACAAAAATGCAAAAGAAATAATGCAATACCTTGTAGATCACCCCGGAAAACATCTACTAGAAATCGCACATGCATTAAACCTTAATCATCATACAGTTAAATGGCATATCAAAAAAATGTATCTAGCTGAGCTAGTAGACGGCGACACAAGTAACTCTGCATATCCTGTGTATTACCCAACAGATTTAGGCTTTGAAGTATCTAAAAACTTTTCAGATTATCTTAAAAAACCAGGTAGAGCAGCATAAAACTGCTCAAAAATATTTAAAAAAATTTGTTTTTTTTAAAGTAAACCTACATCTGTTACTTCTGCAGATTCTATATATTTCATTTTTGATATTTCTTCTGCAATTGGGTCAAGTCCGCCTGTACCAGAACTATCAGGAATTACCACTGTTAAATTAATTCCCTTTAAACCAAATGCGATATTTTTAATCTCGATATTACCAACTTTTGCTGGAGGTTTTACAACTGCTTTTATCTCTTCAATCATCTCAGCTAATTTAGCATCCTCTAAAATCTCAGTTGGCATAATTTGAATAAGACCTACAACGTCACCCATAGTGTTCTTCCTCCTGTTTGTTTATGGCCCTATGAACCCGCATTTCATACAAGTATATTTTACACTCTGCTCTCTGCAGTTTCTGCATCGTCCAATTATTTCTTCACAATTTGGACAGTTAAATGTTGTAGAACCGCGCGCAAGTAGACCTTTTCCACAAGATATACATTTTTCTGCTTTATCCATGAAAGTGGCTAAATACTAAACCCATATTTAAATGTTAACTCATATTCAGTACCTCCGAAAGTAGATTTAAAAAGCCGATATTCTATAAAAATCTAACAATACTGTAATTTTATAGGAGTAAATCAGTGATAAAAATAGGAGAAAAATGATTAATTACTCCTTAAAATCAACAAAAAATCAAGATAAAAATCTACTCTAAACTAAAAAAAGATTGAATAAAAGACCAGAGAACATACTTGCTATCCACCTCCTGGATCAATAGTATACAAAACAGTTCCAAAATACTTCGAAGTAATCAAATGATCTTCTTTTACACATCCAAATAATGCAAGCCAAATCATTATATCAGCGAGTAACCAAAGATTATACAATAAAACTGAAAATAAGAAATAAAAAATCCGTATTTGATAATTCTTAGATGTAGTTTTAGGCAAGAATGAATGTTTTTTAATACGATAACTTGTTTCAATACCCCAACGTTTACCATACAAAAGAAATAGTCTTTCAGCAAGATTTACATCGTTTTCATCAAATATTTCATTAGTGGCAAATGCTCGCTTGTTTCCGTCTTCGTCATTCACAATTACTACGTTAAAAACACTGTTTTCCATCTCATAATCATTTACCACAGTTGATGTAGGCATAATTTCTAAAAGTTTCTTAATTCTTGAATTTGCAGAACAAGGAATAAGAAATTTAAGCCTAAAACTCTTGAAAATATTAATCGAATTTGAGTCAAAAAATCCACGGTCAGCGTATATTTGATTTATTTTTATCCTTTGTTGAGTAAAACTAAGAAGTTTCTTTAGAATCTGTTTTTTACTATCAAATGGACCAACAGGTAAAGCAAGAAGAGTAAATCGTTTTCCTGATTCAACTATGTTGATAGTAGCAAATTTGTAGCATTTCGTGGTTCCATGATCTGGTTTTTTACCAACAACCATAGGAGTATTTCTATCTCCATAGAAATACCATTCAGTATAATCTATTGCCACATCATATCGCTTATGAACATCTATGATGTTGGTTTGTTTTGTCATGTTCCAAAGTATTTCAAATAGAGTTAGATACATTTGTTGTATTTCTCTGAAATCACTGTAGTTCTTCAAATGATAAAGTAATGTATCTGCATTAGGGCTAATGTTTGTTCTTAGTTCTTTGTAAGTTTTTGATCCGTTCTCTGCAAAGTCTTTTGTCATGCCCATATGGATCATTAGGTCTATGAACTGATTTTTAGAATAAACTGTGTTATGATTTAGGTTTAGTTTTATAAAAGGTGATAATCGTTTTTTGAGAAGTTTACAAATTTCTTTTGTTTTATCATTTTTTTGTAAATACTGGTTTCTAATCTTTGTTTTTTTAGTTATTTTATTTGGTTCAAATGTTTTTACATCAAGAAGTATTCCAAATTTCTCAGAAATCACTTCTATCTTTTTTGCTGTATGTTTCATGAGTTTCTTTGTATCCTTGTCAATAATTCTACATATGAATTTACTAATTGTCCTTTGGTTAGGTGTTTTGCTAAAACCAAGTGCATATTTTTCACTCGGGTGTCTTTTTAGATATGCTACGAGTTCTGTTTGAAACCTTATTCCTTTTAGCTGTTGAAATAAAATAAGTTTAATGAAAGATTCATAAGTATAGTCAATTGATCTATAGTTCCTGTTTTTTAACAGTTTTACATCAAATATGTTTAGATAATCAACTATCTTTATGTTTTTTTCTTTTTTGAATTGTTCGAATGTGCTATATATCTCCGATTCTATTTTTTCTTTGGAGTTATTTTGTTTGCTCGATTGCATTCGGAAAATCTCCAGTCAAGGAAAACCCTCCTCTTGACAATAATTTTACCTATTTAATTACCTATAATGATTTATTATATATAAACTTTTAGGTAAAATTATTTATAGTATTGTAGGTAAAATTTATTAAGTTAGATTTTAATATTGATCTTTATGGGTGAAATAACAAGATTAACAAAAGCAACATCTAAAAGCGATTCGCTTAGGACTACTGTTCCATCTGGGGTAGTAAGTCACTTTAAGTTAAAAGAAAAAGATGAGTTGGAGTGGAATATAGAAATAAAGGATGGAAAATTAGTAATCATAGTCATACCAATGAATTAAATACAAAATGAGATATTTTATGAATTTGAAAAGCAAAGATAAAAATAAGAAAAAATTCAAAGTAAGATATAGATTTCCTCCAAATTCAAACTCAACCCGTCCTAAAGAACTTCTTTTTAAAGCACTATATGTTCTGCTTGATGAAGTACTAAATTATTTTAATAAGAGGCAAATTTTGTTTTGTTGGGATTCGAACGATAATTCCTAGGAGGTTGTTCGTTTCAATACAAAAAAAGATAATGAATTTGAATTCATTGTTCATTTCTCTTCTTTTTTATGGGATTATACAGATGATGAAATTTTTGGTTTCATACTTATTCAGATTGCTCATTGTTATTTAGATAATGATTCGGGTTTTTGGTCATTAGAAAATAATAAAGATTTTGTTTCTGATAAAGAATTTAAAGCCCAACAGATGGCAAATAAATGGGTTCAAGATTATGTTAAAAAAAAGTTAGACCTAACTGAAAAACATAAGATAAATACACCATCAAATTTGAATGCAAAACAAACAGATAATAGATTTATTGAATTTTACGGTTAATTTTTTTGTTTGATAGTTAATGTCAAAAAATCTTCAACATCAATTTTATAATCATTAAATTCTACTTTTTTTTCAAGTGAATCAGATACTATTCCTGATAATATGCCTCTAAAGATTATATATTTTGATTTTTCTGAAAATATTGTCCAAGGATAATAACTTGCAACAATAGTATTTGAATCTAAAAAAGTTATATCACCAAAACCCAAAGCAGAAAAAAAATCCATTATAAATTTTTGATAATCTCTTTCTCCATATAGTTTCCTAAGAGATTTACCATATTCAACACAAATATCAAACAATAGTTGTTCTCCACCTTCTAATTTTGATATTTCATTTTCGATAATATAAAATATATGCGATTCCGAACCAAAAAATCTACTATTTTTATATGAAAGTATTCCTTTTTTATAATCAAAAAAACCAGCATCAATCATATCTCTAAGAGATAGTTGAGCATAAGTATCTTCACGGATTTCATTTCTTATTTGATAAATTTCATCAAATTTCTGATTAGTTAGATTGTTTTCATAAAAAATTTCATCTTTCTTAGTAAGAAGTTCTTTTTTTGGAGCACACATTACAAAACATCTTTCATCGCCTCTACCTTGACACTCTAATTGTACTCCTTCTATTAATTTGTCCTGCATTAAATATGCCCAGATGCCTGCACTTCCGCCATCGTTCATTATATAACCATGACCATTATGACGGCATACTATATAATCCTCAAGATCCATTGAAAATATCTTTTTATCTATATCTATTTCATGTTTGGCTTTTTGAGCAAATACACCTTCACAATATCTTACAAATAAATAGGCAAAGTCCGAAACTGTTTTTTTAGAATTTTCTTTTATATTGGGAAAATTTGAGATTGAGGCATATAGATAGCCATTTTTTTTACCTGCGGAATACAATGTTTGTTTTCCTTGATCTCCATAATTTTGTACGATTTTATTTTCAATTAATTCAAAGAGCTCTTCTGCAAAAAAAATATCTCTTAAGTAAGTCATCTGGTCTTTTTCTGTAAAAGTAGTTATTACAAAACCTGGCTTATCTATTATTTCTCTTTGAGGAGTAACTATATTTTGAATCCACCAAGTGACTACTCTATCTTTTACAGGCATATTTAAACTTCTTCATTTTTTAGTATAGCGATACCTGTATCTGTAAAGTCAAAGCTAAGTGGAATTATATCGATCTTTGTTTTACGTAATTTTTTGATTTGTAAAGTTCTATTTGATGTTTTTCCAAGGATTTTTGCGCCCATAAGAAGTAACCCATCTGCTTTGAATTCACTAGTCATATCGTAGGTATCTCCCGGCATTCCATCAATTTTTTGAGATATTACAACTGTAGTTATATTATGGCTTTGTAAGAAATCTATTAATGCTATTACTTCAGCTCGACTCATTTCAATAATGGAGCGAGGCCCTAAACCTTTATCTGCAAGGTTTACAATATTATTTGCGGTATATGGTGCATATACTAAAGATGTTATACTATCAATTACAACTCTGTCATAATTATTTTCCATGATGTCTTGTTTAATATTGTTTAAATGTTTCATTTCAAAAAGATCATGTGGACTGATAGACCAAATTTTAAGTCTGCCTTCATTTTCCCATTGGTCAAAAGCCCAATTAAAATGTTTTGCCTGGGAAACTATTTTCTCAGATGTTTGTTCAACGTTTATGTATAAACATTTCTCATTATTTTTTAATCCTTCACTCAAATATTGCATTCCAAAAATGCTTTTTCCACTACCTGCTGAACCAGTAACAACAATAGTACTACCTTTTGGAAAACCTCCTTGAATATATTCATCTAATCCACTTATTCCTGATTTGATTCTTCCAGCGTTTTCAAATTCTAAGTTATCCATCAATTATACCCCTCCAATTTCGAATATAATACTTTCCAGAAATAAATATATTCTGGAGTTATAAAGTTTTCTGGAAATTCTGAAAAAAATATATTGATAGAAAAATAAAGTAACTAAATACGACTTTTGACATAATCTTTGAATATTTTAGGAAAATCAATGATGGCTCTTCCGATTAGATTTTGATAAGGTTGTTGACTATTCATAACATCATATAACAATGTTGAAATTGTTTTATTTTCCTTTGCTAGTTTTAATACAAATTTAAGTAACCGGGGGTTATAAAAGACATCTCTCATTTTACAACTAGCAATTAATTCTTCCCCATATCTGTCTCTCCATAGTTTATCGTAGGAGAGAGGATCATTATTAATTAATGCTTTACTTGCTAATTCTGCAGACCATAACGCATACGTTATCCCTTCACCACTAATTGAATCAACATGTCCCGCAGCATCGCCAATTAATATCCAATTTTTACCTGAGCATTTAGTTTTGTAAAAATTATGGTTTTTTACATGTGGAATCTTTGCACCCCATGTGGAAGTAATTGTGATATCGGGATAATATGACGATAAAAAATCGTTAAAAATTTTTTTAATATTCTTTGGATTTGATGATTCTGCACCGATTCCAATGCTAAGGTGGTCATTACGTGTTGCACACCATATATATCCTTGTTTGTTTTCTAAAAATTTGATACGTGGTATCTCAGTTTTTTTGCTCGTTGCAAAGCAACCATAACAGATACCAATATCTTCTTGTGGTATGGGACTAAGGATTTTTTTACGGACAATACTATTCACTCCATCTGCACCAATTATAATTTTAGCTTTGTAACTCTTTTTTTTAGTTTTAATCTCCCATATATCATTTTTCAATTCTATATCAATTACTTTTTCTTCGATAAGCTTGCAGCCCTCTTTTACAGCTTCATCTAAGATAAATTTATCAAATAGTAACCTTGGGAATGTAAAAGAAGGATTTTTGCCTGTAGACATAACACTTAAGCCATCTGGAGAAATAAGTTCAATTCCATGTTCTGGTATCTTTTCTCCAGGGAATTTTTGTACGAAAGGAAATTTTTCTATTGCAAGAGCTGTAATGCCTCCACCACATGGTTTTTCTCGTGGGTGTGAATGATCAAAAATAATCGGTTTTTTGCCATTTTTTGCAAGAAGATACCCGAGATAAGATCCTGCAGGACCCCCGCCTATAATTACAATATCGTTAATCAAACTATATCGCCTTCAATATTTTTATTTATATTATACTATATATATGTTTGCTTTGAGTGGCCTTATATTAAATAATTAATCCTAAAAGTAATAGAAATGGCCAATAATAGTATTCTCCATCCACTAGTACGTTATATAAAGAGTTTTTGTCACTATTCTTTATCTTTGCTTTTTGTAAATAATAGAAAGTATAAAAATATGTAAAAAATAAAAATAAGGCATATATTGGAATAATGTTTAGAAGTATTCCAAATAATAAAGGAGTAAATGAAATTATATTCAACAAGTGAAGGAAATTTAACCAATTATTAGGATTTTTAAAAATCATTGGTAAAGTAATGAGCTTTTCCTTTCTATCGCCTTCAATATCTTTTATATCTGAGAAACTTGTGTTAATCATTAATCTTAGAAAAACAAATATCCAAATTATTAATATTGCACTATTTATTGGAAATGAATGATAGATCGCTGTAAAAATAATTAAAAAGGCCCATGCGGAAGCAGTATAAACAGATTTAAAACCAATTATCTTTTTGGAAATTTTCTTACCAATTATTGTAAATAATAACCCTAGTAGCAATAAGAACCCACCAAAAAAGATACTTTCTTTATTACCAAAATATATCAATAAACTAAAAAACAAAACGCCATAAAAACCAGTCAATAATGGAAGGACATTACTGTATCTTTTTAGATGCTCTACTCTTGGAACATTTGAAATAGAATCTATCTCTATTTCTTTGCAATGGTTGTAAGAGTAGATACATTGAGTAAGTAGATATGATATGAGTAAAAACTCCCATTTAATACTAATATTAAGAAGAAGAATTGCTGATAATGAAATAGCTATAGCATTCAGTGAGCCCCAATGACTGCCATAGATGAATTCGTTCCAAATGATATTTGAGTATTTCATCGACATATTAATATGCAATTCATTATATAAATAATGTTATTTTTTTAATATGTTTATTGTTTTATATTGTCAATATAAAAATTCTTCCTAGGAAAAGTAAAACTGGCCATATTATAAATTCACCATCAACAAGAGTTGATGAAATTGATTTTACATCTATTGTTTCTTTTTTTGTCTTATAAACGTATAAAAAGCTATAAATTGAGGATATTAGCAAAAATAAAGAGAATATTGGTAGCGCTCCAATGTATACTCCAAAAATTATTGGAATAATAAATGATAAATTAATGAAATGAAGAAATTTTAAAAATTTACTTTTACCAAAAATTATTGGTAAAGTTAACAGATTATTTTTTTTATCGGAATCAATATCTTTTATATCACAAAAACTCGTATTAATCATTAAGCGTAGGAAAAGAATTGTAAAAATTAGAATTAATGACCAAGTTATGATAGATGCAGAGTAGTAGACGGCAATTAAAATAACTAATGATGAAATCGAAAAAGATGTGTATATGTTCTTAAATCCTGCTATTTTTTCCGTTATTTTTTTGAATTTTTCAGTATATAATAACCCCGAAAATAAAAGCAGTAATCCAATTATTATACTACCAAATGTTCCAAAATAAAAAAGCACAAACAAAAATATTAGTCCATAGGAAAGTAGTAACAAAGGAAGCATTTTATTATATTTCTTAAGATGATCTAATCTATCTTTATTTCCTAATGACTCTTCTTTAAGTTCTTTGTAGTGATCATAACTATATACACATAATGTTAATAGATAAACGGTAAGAAGCAATTCGAATTTTATTGACATATTGAAAAGAAGTATAGCTGAAAGAGCAATTGCCATAACACTTAATGCAGCTAAGTGACCTCCATGAATAAATTCATTTAATACGAATTTCTTAAAACTATTGATTTTCTCAGTAAAATTATATTCTTGGATTTTTGGTGTATTGTAAATATTTGGGCATTTACATTCAGTCATTCTTTTTTTGCCTCTATTTTAATAATATCTTATTACAACATAAAGCCCGTTATCAAGAAATTCCTACAAAATACTAAAAAAAGTGATTTTGTTTTATTTTTGGTGGAAAACGACAAAAACTGGATTTCACGCATACTAAAAATATTCTAGCATATAAATTAAAATAAATTTCGTCTAAAAATCGGTTTCTTTGATTAACTTTTTATATACGCTTTCAACATAGAAAATGATGACAGGGCAATTATCTAAAGAAGTCATTAGAAAAATTCGTGAACTTGCTCTTTGTGGAAAGTCTAAACAGTGTATTGCAAAAGAGTTGGGTATTGGTCTTTCTACTGTTTATAAGTTTGCTAAGGGCATACCTAGTCCAAAAAAGGAGGGACAATTTTCAGAGGAGCTCATACAAGGGATTCGAGAGGAAGTTCTTAGGGGTAAATCAAAATATAAGATAGCAAAGGAAAGAGGTTTGAAATTTGGTGCTGTGTATTATTATACACAGGATCTTCCTAATCATGTGTATCGTGAGGAGGGTCTTGTGGGTAAAACACTGGATTTACTCAAAGAATTATTGAAAGAAGGATATGTTGTTTCTACTAGGGAGAATACTCATCAACTTCGAAGACTTAAAAGATATCTGCCTATGATTCAACGATCACAAATCGGTGGAGGAGCAGTTTATTATCTTGATGATAAGAACAAGATTGCTTTAAAATCAATTATTCAGCATAGGAAATCTAAGATTTTTTGTTATCAGGAGATTGCGGAGATATCAAATGTTTTTGATGTAAATCTATCAAAAAAGGAAAAACTTAGTCTCTTTGGTAAAAAACAGAGTAAAACTGCTCGTAAAAATCGATGTTCTAATAGCGATTCTTCTTCAGGAGATGATGCTTTCCGTGGTAGATTTTTACATTCGGAGGTACTGATATTTTATCCTAAAAAATATTATTTTTAAAGATTAACATTTTTTATCAGAATCTTGTTTTTTAACGATATCTTTGCTAAATGATAAAACAGATTTAAAAATGCGATACTGAAAAATTACGCCAACTATCAAATTCATATAATATGTTATGCTTCTAAATATAAGCACAAAAATGCCGAGAAGATACAAATTAGATTCACCAACTATAAAATAATATAATCCGGAGGCTCCACCTTCAGTGACACCTGCGGCACCAGGCGTAGTAGGCATCATAACAAGAATAATCAAAAACACTTGTACCGCAATAGACTCAACAACAAACGGGTCTAATCCTAAACTCATAAGTATGCAAGAAGCAATGAGCCATGAACATAGCCACATAAAAACAGTTAAAACACTGGATAAAACAAAAATTCCTTTTTTTTCTTTTAAGAAAACCATCATGCTGCAATGAAAATTATCAACTTCGCCACTAATTCTTTCAACAATTTCTTTTCCTTTTTTATTTGAAAAACGACTAAATTTTTTATTTAACCATATCAAAAATTTTTTTGTTTTCTCAGGTTTAAAAATAGCATAAAAAAACAAAAAGATTGCAATTAAAAAAATTATGACACTTAAAGTAAGACCAATTCCTACAACACTTATCCCAATATCCTTTAGATTATTTCTTAGAATAAACAATGCAAAGGGTACACAAAACAATAAAAAAATAGCGTCGATTAAACGCTCGCCCAAAACACTTGCAGTTGCACATCCTGTACTCATTCCTTCTCTGTTAAGAAGATATATGCGAACCGGTTCACCACCAGCCATGCTAGGTGTGATACCTGCAAGAAAATGATTTGCCATTATAATTTTTGTTGATTTCCACCAGCTAATGTTTATGTCTTTATCACTAGCGTTGCTTAATATTTTTAATCTTAATCCCCAGATACACCAGCTAAGAAAATTTAGAAAAATTGCAGTTGCAAAAAACTCATAATGAATATTTATTTTCTTCAAAAGTTCAATATCGCTAGGATTAATTGTTAAGTACAGCACAACTAGAATAACTATCAAACTAAGAAGGATACTTGCTATAATTGAAAATTTAACAGTTTTTTTACCTTTTTCTTTGTTTTTCACAGCATTATAATTTAAGGACTGTTTATCATGTTTATGGTTTAATAAAATCTACTTAATTATTATAATTTCAAAATTTCCTATGTATATCCCACCATGAGTCCAATTTGTTGCAAGAGTTTTATCAACACCTGCAAATTCTTCTGTTTTTACAATAGAACTAATCTTAGTTTTTAAAATAATTTTTTCAAAAAATAATTTATCATGTTTGCAATCTTTTAATTCTGCACCAATTATTGGAATTAAAACCTTGTAGCAATCTAGGTCATGTTTTAACATCTTTATTTCAATAAGATCTACGATTATTTTTACTTCTTCTTTATTTTCATAAACTGATAACTTAAGTGTAATTTTATGAAAATCAGATAAAAATTCTATGGTGGACTGATATTTTTCTAAAGATACAATTTTATAGCTTTTTACATATTTTCCAAAAATATCAATTTTGTTTTTTTTCAGCGGTTTAGGTCCACAGACTCCGCGAATAAAATAGTTAGCATCTGGTGCTGAAAGAAGATATTTTCCGATGCTTCCCCGTAAAACTTTTTTTATTCTTCTTTTTACCCTGCTTTTAAGCAGATAGGGTCCATAAAAAGAAAAAGAGATGCCATATTTGTTTAGTTTTTGCCCTTTAATATAATCAAGGTTGCATTTTTTTAGATTAAATCTAGCAATTATTTCTTTTTCATTTTTTATTTCTAAAAAATTTCCTGTTTTTAAAAGATGAATCTTCTTGCTTTTATCTGTTTTCTGAGGTTTTTTATCAAAAAGAATTTTTTTATCTTCTATAAAATTATATGCTGCGTTCATTAGTTCAACAGTTGCAAAAGTCTGCTCCATGGGTAAAGACTGCATTTTTGTAAAATCCTTTGGGAATACTCCTTCTGATAAACCTCCATTTTCAGAAATCCATTTTGCTGCTGATTTAAATGCTTCTTTGCCTAGTTTCTCCCAGAATGATTTATTGTTATATTTTGCAAGTCTTAGAAAAGTTGATACAATCCATGTAGTCTCATATGGTGAAAGACGGGGCGTAATAGAATAAGAAATAGGATGAAAATCAAATTTCATAGACCATCCTTTTGTATCAAATAGATAAAACCATGGTAAAATATAATAAGCATAATTTTCTGCATTTTTTAAATATTTTTTGTCTTTTGTTGTTTCATATGCTTCAATAAATGCGTTAATGATATTTACTGCAGAAAATGCTTCAGGTTCGTTAAGTCCGATATCGCGCAGACCATTATAACAGATAGGATATATGTCATCTAGATATGATAAAGCGTTAATTGCTGCTTTTTTCATTTTTTCATCTTTAAAAGTTTTGTATCCTAACAAAAGTGCAGAGGCGCATTCTGCTGTACCACCATGTGTCTCATATTCTGATAATTTTTCAGGTCTAAACTTCATTAATCCTTCTTGTTTTATTGCCATTGGCCACGAGCCATTTGTTTTTTGCGTTGACATTAAATATTCTAATGATTTTTTTGTTAAATCTTTTAGTTTCTCATCAGGATGTTTTTCTAAAAATTGTAAAATGTTATACGCTATTGTTGCTTGTCCACCAGGGTAACCTGAATATCCGCAGTCCATATAGAAATATCCTATAAGTCCTTTTTTTGTAAGATTTGTCATATTATACCAGATTATTCCTTTACCTGTTTTAGGATTTTTTTTATAAAGTACAGGGTTGGAAAAATGCTGTTTTAGTTTTTCGCTCCATTTTTTTAATTCTTCATCTTTTATTTCATCTGACCATTTACTAAAATAATTAAGTCTAACGGCTTCATAGGAAGTTAAGGAATAGCTTGCATTGCTAAAAGTAAAACCCGGTGTATCTCTCCAAGGTAGTTGTAGAAACGAACCTGTTATATCATCATATGACCTATACAAAACATTTTTTGCAGATTTAAATATCTCTTCTGGTTTTTCAATATTGATATCTTCAGAGATATGTTTCTTAAATACATGCTCTACTGCTTCTTTCCAATTTTTATATTCAAATGTTTTAACAGAAAAATTAAAAGTATCTCCTTTTTTAAAGTTAAGTTCTATTGTTTCTTTTTTAGGAAAACCAAGCCATGCTGCGTCTTTTTTTTTGATTTCAAATGAAGAAAACAAATAAAATGAAATAATGTAAAATTCGTCGTTTTCTTCTAAACTTATAAATGGAAATATCTCTTGATTGTTTATTTTAATAAAAGGATCAAACTCTATTGAGACACAGGAATTTTCAAACTGTAAAACCATTAATGGTGTTTTAATATAAAGTAATGATCTATAACAAATATTATTTATTATTTTATCAGGAATTTTAATTGTAAAATATGTTGAAAAAGGATATGGTAAAGAAATATCTTGTTTTAAAGAAAAACTCTCTTTAGTGTACCACATTCCGCCTAAAAAACTATATAAAAGCGGTTTTTTTTGAATTTTTATCTTTTTAAGTAATATTTTTTTTAAAGGTTTTGTAACAGTATATATGTCATTTGAAAATGTAACATCTTTGTCTATTTCCTGGTGAATCATAAAAAACACATCTAAGGATATCAATTTATTAATTGTTCATACAGTTTTATGTGTTCCTGTACAATTTTATCAAGTGTGTATTTTTCAATAACATTAGTTTTATCCTTATATTTTTGCATTTCTTTTTTGCTAAACATAGATTTATCGATATCTTTAACGTTTGAAAAATATAGTAGATTATCAGCAAATGCTTCACGGAATTCTTCTACATCACGAGCAATCATTGGTAGCCCCATTGATAATGCTTCAAGCATGACAATTGAATGTCCTTCAGCATAACTAGGCATAAAAAAAACATCGGCTGCTGAATAAACTTGTATTATATCCTCAACAAAACCTGGGAAAATAGCATTAGGCGTATGTTTTTTTATGGCTTTATTTACTTTTTTATAATCCTTTGAAAATAAGTTATATGGAAACCCCCCTATCCATAAAAATTTAAAGTCTGGAAAATTTTGGGCTAATTTTAAAAAGTCATAAATGCCTTTTCTAGGTGTTCTTTGTGCAACAGTTAAAACAAGCAATTCATCCTCTTTTATGTTATAAGAATCACGCAGTTTTTTTCTTTTTTGTGCATCTGGCAAAAAATTCTTTGTGTCTATACCGTTATATATAGTTGTAACTTTTGGTTTGCATTTGAGATTTTCCAGTTCTTTTTTACATTTTTCTGAAACTGCAATGATATGATTGAATTGATTGTAAAGTGGTATATACAACCAGTTCACAAGACCGGGAAATGCAAGATTCCCATAGTTTAAATTAGGTGTCGAATGTGCAGTTATAACTGTTTTTCCTTTGAAGCGTTTTAAATATAATATTGATTTAGGGCCAAAAGTATGAAAATGAGCTATATCAAAATCATTTGAAGGATTATTATAACTGATATCAATTTTCTTAGAAAGGCCTTTGTATAAATTTTTTGCAGCAGTTGCACAACCAAGATACTTTAGTACACCTTTATCTTCAACAATAAAATTTACTTTCATTTTATTTTTCCTCTGGTTATTCTATAGAGATATTTACACTTCCTTTTTAAAAAAACTTTGATTTATCTTGTATATTTCAACCCAGTGAATTTCTTCATTATCTTTATTTAGTGTAGCATTTCTATAAGCCATTTCAAATGGCCATACAGTAAATTTATCATAGGATTCATTGGTCATGTAATAGTATTTACCTAAGTCGATGTTTACTACCTTGTTTCGCATTATATCATCAATTAAAACGTACGAGATATTAAGTTGCAACAACTCGTCAGTACAGTTTAAAAGATTATCTGAAGTCCAAGTTGCATTAGTTTCTCCAGATGTAATCTTGAAACCTTTTGCCCAGAGTATCATTTCAAGTCTATGATCAGATGCAATAATACTTTTATTGCTGACGTTTCCGTTCATCCATTCAATTACATTTATACAAGGATCTGAAACACGCTCATCAATACTATTAAGTGAATCAATAGAGGGATAAGCAACCATTATATTTGTAATAAACAAAAGTATAATGCAGATTATTACAATGATACTTCTTTTATGATGCATCGATTCTATAGAATGTTCTATGGCTGAGCTGGTATGCCTTGTAAGTTTTCTAATAGGATGCTCTGCGATTATTTCCTTTAAAGTTAAAGCAGCAGGTATGCAAAGTGGAACTATAAGGTATTCAAAATGTCTATCTGGTAGAAGATTTGTAGATGCAATTGAATAAAAAAATGATAAAAGTATTCCAAAAAGCCAGCCCTTAATTAAAAAACCATTGTGAACATGTTTTAAATAACTAAGTCCTGCGTAAGAAAGACTAATCAAAGCAATCATAGGCAAAGAATAAAGAATAGCAAGAGGCGTAATTTTTATATGTACTCCGGGAATTCCTGTAAATGATACAATAATTAGTAAAATAAGAGAAACAAAAAAACCTAAAGCAATTTTTTGATTTCTATGAAGATCTAAACGGCTAAATATAGAATCTAAAAACTGTTTAAAAATAAACCATTTAGTCGCAAGAAAAACACCTAAAAATACAAAAAGATAGTACAGTAAAATTATTCCATTTGAAGGTACTAAAAATTTTTCACCCATAAACCAATTATAAACAGGAGTCGCAACAAAAAACCAGTAACTAAAAGCCGCAGCTGAAGTAAAGATGACATATGCTAAAATAAGTATTGATTGCCGGTTTAATTGTCTTCTACGTGACACATAAGCAAAGCACATGAAAGTAATGCCAATTATGTAAAAATATGTGGTAAAATGATGCGAAAGAATAAGCAGTCCTGTCGATAAGATAAGAGGTATAGAAAACATTGGATGTTTTTCATATTTAATAAAAAAATAAAGTGAAAGCATCATAAAAAAATGTCCAATGGTTAAAGGTGCTGCATGACTTGTTTGATAAACATGAAATACAGTGACTGCTAAAATTCCTGAAGAAATTAAAGCAACTCTCTTGTCTTTTATAAGGGCATATACCACAAAATAAAAAATAGTTACCACAAGTCCGCCAAAAATAGGTGCAATTTTTGACATTAACTCAATTACAGGAACTCCTGTAATCCAATGTGAAATACCAGTAATTACATAAAGAACTGGAAAAAACTGATAAGAGCTACCCCAGCCAGTATAAGGATTAATAAGTTCTTTTGTTTCTATAAAAGAATTTGTTAAACCATAATAAATACCAAAATCAAGTCCCCACGCCGCATTAAACCATGCTGGAATAGAGCGCAGAGTAATAGCAATAAGAGTAATAGATATTAACCAGAACATCCAATTGTGAAGTAAACTCTTTTTCTTATCACTAGCATCTTTCATTTAGCCCAGGTACAATAAAGCAAGATATAAAATTTATCCTGTCTAAAAATAATCAACTAAAAGGGCTTTTAAGAGTATTATTTACGATTTCAAGTATATTTTCAACAGTTTTATCGACACGGCATTCACGTGTTACGCCGGTTGTTTTTTTCGCAGTTTCTACATTTTGACATAAATCAATTTTTTCTTGATTTACACAATAAAAATTACCTTTTTTGTTGTGATATCCTGCAAGATATTCTTGCTCAATTTGTCCGGGTGTCGGCGTCATAAGTGCCTTGCATCCTATTACTGCAAGATCAAGTATAGTTGAATAGCCACTGCGTGATACCACCATTTTTGCTCTGTTTAGAAACTCTTCGCGTTTATCTGCAGGTAAAAAAGAATATGTCTCAACTCCTCCTTTTTTGAATTTATCCAAATTTTCTGTTTTACCAAGTGTTACAACAACTTTTCCTTTCAAATCACTAACTTGCGGTAGGAGTTTTTCTTCAAGCATAGTACGTTGTGGTTCAGGTCCTGAAATTGAAATCAAATAATCAATATCTTTAGTTTTATTTATTTTTTTAAAATCAGATAAAACTCCTGCGTAATGGATTTTGTTTTCATCAATACGATGCAGATTATGTGAAAGATCACCAGATAAATTATCATCCTTAAAATCAGGAACGATAACACCACAGAAGCGTTTGAAAAAAAACAAGTTAAAAATTTCACTGCCACGCTCAAACATTTTAATTCTTAAAGGATTCATAATTCTTATCTGATGAGAAATAAAAAAACTAGGTATTTTTCTACTATAAATATCATATCTACCATCAGATATAATTCTATCATATTTTTCTTTTTCAAGTATCTTTTGAGTTTTACCTTGTCCCTGTATCATTTTACTTATAAAAGTAGGCCAATGAATCATGCTTTTTGCCATAAATTGCCGTGAATTTTCAGAAATAAGCATCGGGTAATCTTCAATTTCTATATAATTAAGATTGTCGCCTAATTCATTTTTTAATAACTGTAGAGATCGGCCGTAAGAAATAATCGTAAGATTATTTTTCTCTTTGATTAGTTTTCTTATAACAGGTAGAGAACGTGTTGCATGACCAAGGCCCCAGGAACAAACTGCATATATCATCTTCATATTTACAAAACGCTGAATTAAATAACATGTTAAATAGATAACTGGAAAATAAAATATATTTAAATAAGAAGGTATATTCACACAGTTGAGAACGATTATGAACTTTAAAGAGAAACTATCAAAAATAGTTGATAAAAACAATAGTCTTCTTTGTGTAGGTCTTGATATTGATTCTGAAAAAATGCCGAGTTTTCTTTTTGAAGAATCAAAAAATCCTTATCTTAAATTTAACAAAAAAATAATAGATGCTACAAAAGACCTAGTCTGCGCTTATAAACTAAATATGGCATTTTATGAAGTCCTTGGTATAAAAGGATATGAATTATTAGAAAAAACAATTCAGTATATTCCAGATGAAATAGTTATAATTCTCGACGGTAAAAGAAACGATATCGATAACACTGCAAAAAAATATGCACAAAGTCTTTTTGAAACACTAAACGCTGATGCAGCAACAATTAATCCATATCTTGGTTTTGATTCAGTAAAACCCTTTTTAGAATATAAAGATAAATGCAGTTTTATACTTTGTAGGACATCAAACCCTTCTGCAAAAGATTTTCAAGACATTCAAACACCAGAAGGAATACTATTTAAAGTAGTCGCAGCAAAAATAAAAAAATGGAATACAAATAAAAACTGTGGTGCGGTAGTCGGAGCAACATATCCTGAAGAATTAAAAGAAATAAGATATGCTCTTGGAGAAGACATCCCTTTTTTGATACCTGGTATTGGTGCACAAGGTGCAGATATAGACAAAACAGTTAAAAATGGTACAAATAAAAAAGGCGATATGGCAATAATTAATTCTTCACGAGGTATAATTTATTCAAGCCTTGATAAAAATTATGCTCAAAAAGCAAGACAAAAAGCACAAGAAACAAGAGATGAAATAAACAAATATAGATAAAAATAATTTTTTTTAGCCACCAAAACAAATAAAAACGACCTTTAGTATAAATAAATAATGTCCTTGACTCGAAGGTCTCCATGATCAATGATTGGAGATGCAAATTCAAGGATACAAAAATTGATACCACACAATTAGGGTCCCTCTTTGACCTTTAGACGTAAGAGTCATATGGAATGAATAAGAGGATAACCATGGTGTCAAACAACGTCGCAATACATGTTGCAGGGTTATTTCACTGCTGTTTTAACGAAATAATTCTGCAACTGCGACAAAAAATAATCTTTTTAAAAAAAATTAAAAAATAAGATTGAAAAATAAAAAAGAAAAATAAATGTTTATGCAATAAAATATTTTTTTATTACACAAGTTCTTCGTATGCTACTTCTAGAGTTACTGTTTTATGACCAATAATTGGTATCTTATTTGCAATTCCGTTTACTTCGCCTGGTAAGAAACCCATTACAATAAAATGCATAGTAAGGTTTTCACCGCCATTAAGATAAGTTTCATTTGATATTGGATAGTTGATTGTTATATTTAGATATTCATCCTTTGCACCAATTGCGCCATCGATAACATTTGCTGTGGCAAATGGTACAAATACAGGGAATATCCTTTTTATTAAACCAGTAATTGGTAGTAATTTTAAGTCTAATGCAGGTCTTCTCATTATAACACTGTAAAATATTGACCTTGGAAATATGAAAGTTTCTCTCTCTGTTTCTTTTGTAACATTTAGAGGTATTGATAATACATCTTCAACAACATATGATGTTTCATTTCCATCTGTTGTTATATTAACTTTAAATGTTACACTGGTATTTTCTAGGCATATTTCAGGATATACAATACCAACATAATCTTTTACAGTTACTTTTATTTCTCCATCTAATTCTTCTGCACCACAAAGAGATATGGCACTGGCTCCAAAAAACATTGCTACTATTATAACAGCTGCTATCTTTTTCATATATATCACTCTTCAATATTTTCTTATAACTATCTATTTTTATATTTGTTTTTTATAATATATATACTTTTGCTTTGTCTTTACATTTCTTGTCGATTTTTATAAGATTAAATATTAATATGTAAATTTAGTATATTATACTTTCTATAAAAATTTATCAAATTTAGTTTTGCTATTATCTCTAGAAATCCATATATAATATATTAGTTAATATAATACAATCAGTAAATATTAGCAAATTAAATTGTAAAATATAGTGAGCGGTAATTGTAAAAGTAAAAAATATAAAATTTATTCAAACAAAAATAGTAACTGCAACCTTTATATATTAGTTTTCTATACGTTTAAAATCCGAATTGACCCGGACCTTTCCGGTCGACCTATGAGATTATGGTATCGCACTATCAGTGAATAGGTCATTTCCTGGTCTGTGGTTAAAGGAAAATTGATGTGGAGGTTCAAGAAAAGCAAACAATGCCTTAGGGTATGATTGCGCTCTCTTGAATCTGACGAATGACGTGTGTTGGTGAATTTTGATTCACCCGCCAATTTTAATGATAAATATAGTGTGCTTGATTCCGGTTGATCCTGCCGGAGGTCACTGCTATTGGGATTCGACTAAGCCATGCGAGTCGAGAGGGTTCGGCCCTCGGCTGACGGCTCAGTAACACGTGGATAATCTGCCCTAAGGTGGAGGATAACCTCGGGAAACTGAGAATAATACTCCATAGGTCTAGGATGCTGGAATGCACTTAGGCTCAAAACTTCGGTGCCTTAGGATGAGTCTGCGGACTATCAGGTTGTAGTCAGGGTAAAGACCTGACTAGCCTACGACGGATACGGGTTGTGAGAGCAATAACCCGGAGATGATATCTGAGACACGATATCAGGCCCTACGGGGCGCAGCAGGCGCGA
>CAZFAZ010000058.1:0-7421 GCA_964517155.1 uncultured Thermoplasmatales archaeon | reverse complement strand
AGGAAAACTCAAAAAGATATATGAAAAAGATATAAACTTTGATATGGCAAAAATACCTCCAATCAGACGTGATTTAATAAAGCATAATCCTATGCTTGGAGCCATACAAACAACAAGAGGATGCACAAATAAATGTGAATTCTGTGCAATAAGTAGTTTTTGCGAACACGGTGTAAAACAGAGACCTATAAAAAACGTTATAGAAGAACTTAAACAAATGGATAATAGAATATTTATAATACATGACCCTCATATAACAACCAACAGAAAATATGCAAAAGAGCTTTTCAGAGAAATGATAAAAAATAAAATTAACAAAAAATGGGTCGCAAACGGCACTACAAACGTTTTATTAAAAGCAGATGATGAATTTTTAGACCTTGCAAGAAAAGCAGGATGCGTTGAATGGTTCGTAGGTTTTGAATCAGTAAGCCAAGCAGCGTTAAATGGTATCAAAAAAACACATAACAAAGTTGAAGATTTTGAAAAAATGATAAAAAGAGTGCATAAATATGATATGACAATTCAAGGTGGAATAATCTTTGGTTTTGATGAAGATAAACCAGATATTTTTGATACAACGACTCAAAAAATAAATGAACTTGATATGGATGCCATTGAGATAAATATATTAACACCTTACCCTGGTACACCGCTTTTTGAAAGACTTGACAAGGCAGGCAGAATATTTACAAAAGACTGGTCAAAATATAATCAAGTAGAAATCGTTTATGAACCAAAAAACATGACTGTAAAAGAATTATATGAAGGTACACGCAGGTTTTCAAAAGAATGCTACTCATGGCCAAATATAATAAAGAGAAATATTAAAATATTTAAAACCGCAGGAATAATAGGCGGCTTGCTTCCAGCAGGAACAAACGTGAACTTTAGAAGATACTACAAACAAGATTTCAACTTTTAAAAAGATGATGTTTATGGTCAGCCCATTATTACTTACAAAACTTGCAAAAAGCTATATTTCAGATACTAACAGATCATGGAAAGAAAAAGAAAAAATTCAAAAGTATCAAGACAAACAAATAAGAGCATTGATAAAATATGCATATACAATCCCGCTTTATCATGATAAATACAAAAAAGCAGGTATTCATCCAAGTGATATCCATAGAATTAAAGATATTGAAAAACTACCAATGGTTTCAAAAAAAGATTTCAGAGGTAAAACATCTGAAAGTTTGCTGCCAAAAGACGAAGATATAAACAGATATTTAGTATCGACAACATCAGGTTCAACCGGTCAACCTGCAACATTTTACAACGAGCCTTTTACAATATATCACTCTTTAATAGGCTTCATAAGAATTCTTAGAGCACATGATTTAAGTTGGAGAAAAAATAGACTTGCAACACTTGCGGATTTATCACCAGACAGTATTGAAAGTGCTTTTTTCACAGGATTTGGAATGTCGAGTCTAAGCAAGTTTCTTTCTTTTGAGAATATGAAAGTATTTGACATTAGTGAAAAACCAGAGGTTTTAATAAAAAAATTAGAAGAATTCAATCCAGAGTTCATCGGCGGCTATCCTTCCAACTTAAGTATACTTGCAACTCTTAAATCCCAAGGTTTTGCAAAAAACTTACAACCCGAACTTGTCGTAACAACAGGCGCAGTATTAGATAAATACACTCGTGAAAAAATAAAAAAAGCATTTGGTTCAAAACTTGCTGATATGTATGGTGCAACAGAAACCAGCCCAATAGCATTTGAATGTAAAAATGAAAATTATCATGTAAATGATGATTATGCGTACTTAGAATACATCGACTATAAAGAAAAAGAAGAAAAATATGGCGACGGTGGAAACCTAATCATCACTCGTTTGTACGGCAAAGGTACACCAATTATAAGATACACTGGGCTTAGTGATTTTATAAAATCATCTGAGAAAAAATGCGACTGCGGCATGAATACTTCAATAATTGAATATATTGGTGGAAGAAAAGTTGATTCAATAGCCCTACCTAATGGAGATTTAATTCCACCTTTTACATTAACAGGAATACCTCACAAAGTAATGCATATGTTTAAAACAGATAAACTTCTACAATTTCAGATAGTTCAAGAAAAAATAAACGAAATAGAAGTTTTGTTAGTTTTAGATAAAAAACTTAAAAATGTTGGACCAAAAAACGAGATAATATTTAAAGAACTGAAAAAACAACTGCAGCAAAAAATAGGTAAAAACATGAAAATAAATGTAAAAGAAGTCGAGAAAATACAAACGATTCGTTCTAGGACCGCCGCTGAATCACCAGTTGTAATTTCAAAGATGGCGAAATAGTTAAAGTTAGGGGTAAAAATAAGGATGAGTAATAAAAATTTAAGATCACGGTTGATATTAATATTGGCAAATCTATACCGAAGAATGATTATATTTTTGCAGTATTTTCATAGTTTACGTGTCAGATTTAAAAAAGAAAAACAAAATCCAATGATTTTTTGCATAGGATTTTCAAAAACAGGTACTACATCGCTTGATAAAGCATTATACATACTTGGTTATCAACCTATTCACTGGCCACATGCACATATTAAACCAAGAAAAGGCTGGATAGAATACATTAAAAAAAGCCCATACGATGCTTTTTCAGATGCACCCATATACTTTTCTGGCTTTTTTAAAGAACTTGATAAAGAATTTCCCAATAGTAAATTCATATTAACAGTTCGTGATCCTAAATCACTTGTTAAAAGTTGGGACAATTATTTTAGCAATGCTCCGTGGAGTATCAACTCAAAAGAAGAAAAAGATAATCTTATTAAGGAATATAATGATCATAAAGAAGATGTACTCAAATATTTTAAAGACAAGCATTCTCAGCTGTTAGTATTCAATTTATTTGGTGGAGATCAATGGGAAAAATTATGCAACTTTTTAGATAAACCTATACCAGAAGTACCATTTCCTCATAAAAGAAAAGCAAATTACAAAAAGAAATAAAATTAGACTTCATTAATTCTCCAGATTTCACAACCCGGACCAATTATAGTTCCACTGTTTAAAATATTCATATAAGACGAAGTTCCCGCATACAACTTGCCATTGAATGTTTCCATTGTTTTTATGCCGTCTTGCTTTAATTTAAATGGATTAATCTGCAGTCTCTTGACCATACCTGTTTTAGATATCTTAAAAAAATCCTTATTTTTATTTGGTTTATCATCTTTACTTACCCATATCTGACAGCCCAGCCATTGATTCTGCATGCCTACTACTAATTTATCTTTGAATACATGTAGTTTCCAAACAGATAAATTAAACGGGTAAGAAAAACCTCTTTTCATTATTCTTTGCCAGTTTAAACCATCTTTTGATTGCCAAATTTCTCCGCCAAGTATCTTTGTTGTCCCAAAGTAAATTGAATCTTTAAAAGTCAAAGAAGCCATAGCCATTATGTTTTTTCTGCCAAATCCTGGTTTGCTTACCATTTCCCATTTTTTACCGTCGTATCTCCAGATGCTGCATCTCATCTTTAAAAAGAATTTTATAATTTCTTTAATTGTTTTAAAATTAGGAGTTCTCCTGAATTGACCTACAAGATGAGCAACTTCAGAGTAAATTGAAGTATAAATATATTCTTTATTTTCTGGTGTTTTAAAAGTCAGCATCTCCCCAATTAGTGAAAAAGCTGCAATACTGTATTTATCTTCCTGCCAATCTTTGTTTATCCAAGTCCATTTTTCTGGTTCAATTTTATCTAGATCTATTTTACCATCATATCTGTAGATTCTAGGCACTTCTCCCCTGTATTGAGTTCCGACATGTAATTTATTTTTATAAACAACAATAGCTCGAGAACCAGGTATTTTTTCTCCTTGACCAAAGCCGTTTAAATTTGCTTTTTTCCAGATAAGAATACCTTTTTTATCAATATATTCTCCATTAGTTACCCATACTTGTGAACCATGTAATCTAGAATAAGTAACAATCCACAAAAGATTGTTATAGACAAGCATAGTTCGCGCGCCTTCACATTTACATTTTTTGTCAAAACCAGTTTCACTTACTTTTTCCCAATCATCCTTATCACCAGTTTTAGACCTGTAAACCTCACAACCATTAGTAAAATTCAAAGTTCCAACATAAATAAAATCCTTATATTTTATCATCGACCAAATACACATGTTATTTTTATCGCCAAATCCTGACTCTGCGACTTTTTCCCAATTTGAAACTACCTTGTTTTTCATAACCTGATGTTTCCCCAACATATCGATGATGAAAAAAACCTATATTAGATATGATATAAATAGATATTCTAGTTTTATCACAAAAAGCAGTAAAATTAAGATTTTTTCTTCAAAAGAAAAGAAATGGTATCACTAAATTTTTCTGAAATAATTGTGTGTTGTATCTTAAAATATTTTTCAAGAAAATCTTTTCCACCAAGGAATTTAACCAAAGAATCATTTGTAGTTCTAAAAATAACTCGAGATGAATTACGCATATTCTCAGAAATATAGTTTAGCATCTCATCTTGTTTTCTAATACCATATAAAACAAATATGACATCAAAACTACCAACAGGATACTTTAGCCCATCCGCATGTTCAAATTTTAAATTCTTATCAAAACTTGAAAATTTTATAAAACTAATAGAATTTTTAACTGCTCCTTCATCATAATCAATAGAAACAATATTTTTCGAGCTTGAATTCTTTGAAACTAAAATTGAAGTAGCAGGAATTGAACCAGAACCAATAATTAGGATAGAATCATCAGAAGATATATCAGAAGCTTTTACTTCTTTTTCAACTAATTCTTGATAAACATTTATATAACTCATGTAAAAAGTTTCAAAATGTACCACAATTTTTTCAAATATAACATATGCATAATCCATAAAATTTTTAAATGAACCGGTACGAAATTTTGGAGATATACGATCATAGAAGATACCGCTTGCAAATGAAAATAACCAGCTTTTTTTATCATCTTTCATAATATTTACTAACCTATAAAGATTGGATAATAAAAATCTATCTTAAAATTTTTGTATTAAATCAATAAAAATTAGATATACTCATTTGAATTAGAACATCTAAAAATATCAAATTATATGAAAACAGAAAATAATCAAAGCCTTTTCTGCCTACAAGGATGGCGTTCTTTTTAATATCTTTTTTATCTGATTTTAAGAGTTTATAAGAGTAATTCATAATATAAATCCACAATAGCATAAAAGGAATTAAAAAAACATATGATAACATCGTTTTATAAAATAATATAAAACTTAAGATACCTGATATTAAAAACCAGACAAAAGATATTTTTGCTGCCATTTTATCACCAAAACTTGTAGCGTATGTTCGAACACCATGTTTTTTATCACCATCAGAGTCAACAATTCCTTCCGCAAGATCATGTGCATTATCTGCAAAGTATGTAAATAAAACAAGAATTATCATTTGTATAACTGCATCTTTATTAGTGTTTATTACACCAATAAAAGAAATATCTATTGAAACTGAATAGCTCTGAGGAATTGCAGTCCATATTGCAAAAAAACCAAAAACTGCTACAACAACCCATTGCACAGGCGTAAAAATCTCAGAATAAGCAGGTATCTTAACACGTTTTTTGAGATATTTATCATGAAATGTAACAAATAAAGCAGCTGCACAAACAATTACCAAACAAAGTACACTTACAAGAATCGCAAAGATAAAAACTAATGCAGAAAAGACAAGTGCAATTGCAAAAAACTTATTTTTACTAATTCTACCTGAAGGAATTGGCCTATCAGGATGGGCAACAGAGTCGATATCTGCATCTGTTATATCATTCCAAATAAGTGCTGCAAAAAAACCAGCATATAATGTAATAATCGTAAAAATAATAATTTTGAGTATTTGCATATCATAAGGCTTCATACCATATGCAAGCATTGGCACACTTGCATACATAAAGACGTAGCTGATCAGTTCATAAGGTGGAAGTGAACGCCAATGAGAAAGGAAATTTAAAGGACTTGTTAAAAACGATTTTTTTGAGCCCACTTTTTATCACCTTAAATGTTTTTCATTTGATTAATAAGGGTTTTATCCCAATAAACATTTTCTTTAATTATCTTTTTCGCGGTTTTGTTTATTTTTCCTTTTTCAATTGGAGGCATGTCTTTATCTGAAACTTTTCCAGCCCATGCTACAAATCTTCTTACCACCCACCAAGTGTATGTAAATTCATCGACCAAATCTTTGCTGAACGGTTTAACATTTTTCCATTTATGAAACCCTGTGCCAAGACAGACTTCTTTGCTTTCTTCAACCTCATTTATATTTCCATCCCACCAGATCATATACTCTGGGTGAGACGTACAAAGAACAATTCTACCCTTATTTTCATTTGGATATTCTTCTATTGTAATTGAAGGCCTTCCCGAAAAATCTAAATCAATAATCTTGTTACTTTTTTTCCAAGGTTTGGCAAAAAAATATATATACATAAATATATCTTTAAAACCAATTTTTTCTTTTTTAACAAATCTAAGAGAAGAAAAAAAAGACCTAATAAGACCAAAAAATCCGCCACTATACGACCAAGCATAAATTTTAGTCTTACTATCTGTAGAAAAATCCTTTTTAGGATAAGTTGCACATGCTTTTAAAAATCTATCCGAAGTATCAGGCAAAGTAATACCTGGCCCGCCCCACCAGCGGATACGAAGGAAATCTTTAGGATAATCAGAAAATATTGGATTATCTTTTAAAATATTAAAATCAACAGGTACGCCACCAGCGTGAAACAATACTTTATCTGTAGTCTCACCAGGTGAAAAAGAAAAAACATAACCAGTGGCACCTATACGCTCAGGATAATTATACTGAAAAGGATAAAAAAGTGGAAAAGCAAGATGATTATAAAAATGCTTAACTGCAGAGAGATCCAACGAACTATTCTCATATAACTTTTCAAGGAAAGTTTTAGGATTACTATTTTTACCAGTATCAAGACCTGTAAAAAGAGCAGTACCTCCACAAATTCCAATATACCCGCCGCCATCTTTTACAAATTTTTGGATTTGATTTTTCCATTTACGAGTTTTAAAAGAAAACATAAAGCCTTTTGAGATAGCCTGGCCATCACCTACACCTCCACCAGGGGCAAGCAAAACATCATAATTTTTAGTAGAAAGCCTACCTTTTAATATATCCTTATCATAGATATACTCAGTAATAAAATTATATTTTTTACTTGAAGAATTCCATGAATAACCATCAAGTATCATAAGAAAATAATGCTTACCTGAACCCCAACCAAGTGGCTCAGATGCAAGTATCGCAATCTTTATTGTTTTTTGCTTTTCATTCATTTAACATTTCTTGTTAAACAAACGGTATTTTTAATATTTACTGGAGCATAATTATAATATTGTCGTTTTTTGACGATTTTATA
>CAZFAZ010000057.1:0-7431 GCA_964517155.1 uncultured Thermoplasmatales archaeon | reverse complement strand
AGGAAAACTCAAAAAGATATATGAAAAAGATATAAACTTTGATATGGCAAAAATACCTCCAATCAGACGTGATTTAATAAAGCATAATCCTATGCTTGGGGCTATACAAACAACAAGAGGATGCACAAATAAATGTGAATTCTGTGCAATAAGTAGTTTTTGCGAACACGGTGTAAAACAAAGACCTATAAAAAACGTTATAGAAGAAATGAAACAAATGGATAATAGAATATTTATAATACATGACCCTCATATAACAACCAACAGAAAATATGCAAAAGAACTTTTCAAAGAAATGATAAAAAATAAAATTAACAAAAAATGGGTTGCAAACGGTACTACAAATGTTTTATTAAAAACAGATGATGAGTTTTTAGACCTTGCAAGAAAAGCAGGATGTGTTGAATGGTTCGTAGGTTTTGAATCAGTAAGCCAAGCAGCATTAAACGGCATTAAAAAAACACATAACAAAGTTGAAGATTTTGAAAAAATGATAAAAAGAGTACATAAGTATGATATGACAATTCAAGGTGGCATAATTTTTGGTTTTGATGAAGATACACTTGATATTTTTGATACTACAACTCAAAAATTAAATGAGCTTGATATTGATGCTATTGAAATAAACATACTTACGCCATATCCTGGAACACCGCTTTTTGAAAGACTTGATAAGGCAGGTAGAATTTTTACAAAGGATTGGTCAAAATACAATCAGGTAGAAATTGTTTATGAACCAAAAAACATGACTGTGAAAGAATTATACGAAGGCACATGTAAAGTTGCAAAAGAATGCTACTCATGGCCAAATATAATAAAAAGAAATCTTAAGATATTTAAAACCGCAGGAATAATCGGAGGCTTGCTTCCAGCAGGTACAAATGTAAACTTTAGAAGATACTATAAAAAAGATTTTAACTTTTAAAAAAGATGAAAAGATGATTTTTATGATTAGCCCACGCTTGCTTACAAAACTTGCAAAAAGTTACCTTTTAGACATTGATAGAGCGTGGAGAGATATTGAAAAAATAAAAAAATATCAAGATAAACAGATAAGAGCCTTGGTAAAATATGCATATACAACTCCGCTTTATCATGATAAATACAAAAAAGCAGGCGTTCATCCAAGTGACATCCAAAGAATTAAAGATTTAGAAAAACTGCCAATGGTCTCAAAAAAAGATTTCAGAGGTAAAACATCTGAAAGTTTACTGCCAAAAGATGAAGATATGAACAGATATCTAGTATCTACAACATCAGGTTCAACCGGGCAACCTGCAACATTTTATAATGAACCTTTTACAATATATCACTCTTTAATAGGTTTTATAAGAATTCTTAGAGCACATGATCTAAGCTGGAGAAAAAACAGACTTGCAACACTTGCAGATTTATCACCGGACAGCATTGAAAGCGCTTTTTTCACAGGCTTTGGAATGTCAAGTCTAAGCAAGTTTCTTTCTTTTGAGAATATGAAAGTATTTGACATTAGTGAAAAACCAGAGTTTTTAATAAAAAAACTAGAAGAATTCAATCCAGATTTTATCGGGGGTTATCCTGCTAACTTAAGCATACTTGCAACTCTTAAATCACAAGGTTATGCAAAAAACCTGCAGCCCGAACTTGTAGTAACAACCGGAGCAATATTGGATAAATACACTCGTGAAAAAATTAAAAAAGCATTTGGTTCAAAAATTGCTGATATGTATGGTGCAACAGAAACAAGTCCAATTGCATTTCAATGTAAAAACGAAAATTATCATATAAATAATGATTATGTATACTTAGAATATATAGACCATGAAGAAAAAGAAGAAAAATATGGCGACGGTGGAAACTTAATTATAACACGTTTATATGGCAAAGGTACACCAATAATAAGATACACTGGACTTAGTGATTTTATAAAATCATCAGATAAAAAATGCAACTGTGGCATGAATACTTCAATAATTGAATATATTGGTGGAAGAAAAGTTGATTCAATAGTTTTACCAAATGGAGATTTAATTCCACCTTTCACATTAACAGGAATACCTCATAAAGTAATGCAGATGTTTAAAACAGAAAAATTACTTAGATTTCAGATAGTTCAAGAAAAAATAGATGAAATAGACGTGTTATTAATTTTAGATGAAAAACTTAAAAATGCTGAGCCAAAAAATGAGATTATCTTTAAAGAACTAAAAAAACAACTGCAGCACAAACTAGGCAAAAACATAAAAATAAATGTAAAAGAAGTTGAAAAAATACAAACGATTCGCTCTAGAACTGCTGCTGAATCACCAGTTGTAATTTCAAAAATAAGTAAATAATTAAATTTAGGAGTTAAAAGCAAGATGAATAATAAAAATTTAAAATCACGGTTGATATTAATATTGGCAAATTTGTACCGCAGAATGATTATAATTTTGCAGTATTTTTACAGCTTACGCGCCAGATTTAAAAAAGAAAAACAAAATCCAATGGTTTTCTGCATAGGTTTTTCAAAAACAGGTACAACATCTCTTGATAAAGCATTGTCTATTCTAGGTTATAGCCCTATTCATTGGCCTCGTGCACATATAAAACCCAAGAAAGGATGGATAGAATATATCAAAAAAAGCCCATTTGATGCCTTTTCAGATGCACCGATATATTTCCCAGGTTTTTACAAGGAACTAAATAAAGAATTTATAAACAGCAAATTTATATTAACTGTTAGAAAACCCGAATCACTTATGAAAAGTTGGCAAAATTACTTTAAAAATGCACCATGGCATATTGAAACCAAAGAAAAAAAACAAGATTTGCTTGAAGTTTATAACGATCATAACAAAGATATATTTGAATATTTTAAAGATAAGCCATCTCAGCTTTTAATATTTGATTTATTTGAGGGAGATGGATGGGAAAAATTATGTGAATTTTTAGATAAACCTATTCCCAACGTATCATTTCCTCATAAAAGAAAAGCAAATTACAAAAAGAAATAAAATTAGACTTCATTTATTCTCCAGATTTCACAACCAGGTCCAATTATAGTTCCACTGTTTAAAATATTCATATAAGATGCAGTTCCAGCATACAACTTGCCATTAAAAGTCTCCATTGTTTTTATACCGTCTTGCTTTAATTTAAATGGATTAATCTGTAACCTCTTAGTCATACCGGTTTTAGATATCTTAGTAAAATCCTTATTTTTAGTTGGTCTATCCTGTTTACTCACCCATATTTGACAACCAATCCATTGATTTTGCATGCCAACTACCAATCTATCTTTGAACACATGTAGCTCCCAAACAGATAAATTAAAAGGATAAGAAAAACCTCTTTTCATTACTCTTTCCCAGTTTAAACCATCTTTTGACTGCCAAATTTCTCCACCAAGTATCTTTGTTGTCCCAAAATAAATTGAATCTTTAAAAGCCAAAGAAGCCATGGCCATTATATTCTTTTTGCCAAATCCTGGTTTGCTTACCATTTCCCATTTCTCACCGTTGTATCTCCAAATGCTACATCTCATTTTTAAAAAGAATTTAATAATTTCTTTAATTATTTTAAAATTAGGAGTTCTCTTAAATTGGCCTACAAGATGAGCTACTTCCGAATAAATTGAAGTATAAACGTATTCTTTACCATCTGGTGTTTTAAAATTCAGCATATCTCCAATAAGTGAAAACGCTGCAATATTGTATTCATCTTCTTGCCAATCTTTGTTTATCCAAGTCCATTTTTCGGGCTCAAGTTTATCTAAATTTATTTCACCATCATACCTATAGATTCTAGGCACCTCTCCCCGATATTGAGTTCCGACATGTAATTTATTTTTATAAACTACCATAGCTCGAGAACCAGGTATTTTTTCCCCCTGACCAAAGCCGTTTACATTTGCTTTTTTCCAGATAAGGATGCCTTTTTTAGCACTATATTCTCCATTAGTTACCCATACTTGCGAACCATGTAATCTAGAATAAGTAACAATCCACAAAAGATCGTTATATACAAGCATGGTTCTTGCACCTTCACACCTGCAACTTTTATCAAAACCAGTTTCACTTACTTTTTCCCAATCATCTTTGTCACCAGTTTTAGATCTATAAACCTTACAACCATTAGTAAAATTCAAAGTTCCGACATAAAGAAAGCCCTTATATGTTATCATGGACCAAATGCACATATTATGTTTATCGCTAAATCCTGAATCAACGACTTTTTCCCAATTTGAAAGTATCTTGTTTTTCATAAATCGATGCTCCCCCTAATTAGCGATGATAAAAAAAACCTATATTGGATATGATATAAATAGATATTCTAGTTTTTTAGCATAAAAAGCAGTAAAATTAAGATTTTTTCTTCAAAAGAAAAGAAATAGTATCGCTAAATTTTTCTGAAATAATTGTTTGTTGTATTTTAAAATAGTTTTCAAGAAAATCTTTTCCACCAAGGAATTTAACCAAAGAATCATTTGTAGTTCTAAAGATAACCCGCGATGAATTACTTATATTTTCAGAAATATATTTGAGCATCTCATCTTGTTTTCTAATACCATATAAAACAAATATTACATCAAAACTACCAACAGGATACTTTAGCCCATCCGCATGTTCAAATTTTAAATTCTTATCAAAACTTGAAGAATTTACAAAACTAATAGCATTTTTAACTGCTCCTTTATCATAATCAATAGAAACAATATTTTTCGAACTTGAATTCTTAGAAACCAAAATTGAAGTAGCAGGAATCGAACCAGAACCAATAATTAAAACAGAATCCTTAGGAGAAATCTCAGAAATTTTTACTTCTTTTCTGACAAGCTCTTGATAAACATTTATATAACTCATGTAAAAAGTTTCAAAATGTACTGCAATTTTTTCAGATATAACATATGCATAATCCATAAAATTTTTAAATGAGCCTGTACGAAATTTTGGAGATATGTGCTCATAGAAAATACTGATTGCAAATGAAAATAACCAGCTTTTTTTATCATCTTTCATAATATTTACTAACCTATAATGATTGGATAATAAAAATCTATCTTAAATTTTTGTATTAAATCAATAAAAATTAGATATAATTATTTGAATCAAAACATCTAAAAACATAAAATTATATGAAAAGAGAAAATAATCAAAGCCTTTTCTTCCTAAGATGAAAGCATTATTTTTAACGTCTTTTTTATCTGATTTTAAGAGTTTATAAGAGCAAGTCATAATATAAACCCACAATATTATAAAAGGAACCAAAAAAATATATGATAATACCGTTTTATAAAATAAGATTAAACCTAAGATACCTGATATTAAAAACCATACAAATGAAATTTTCGCTGCAGTTTTATCACCAAAACTTGTTGCATATGTTCGAACACCATGTTTTTTATCACCTTCAGAATCAACAATTCCTTCCGCAAGATCATGTGCGTTATCTGCAAAGTATGTAAATAAAACAAGAAGTATCATCTGTATAATTGCATCTTTATTAGTATTTATAAAACCTAAAAAAGAAAGGTCTATTGAAATAGAAAAGCTCTGAGGACTTGCAGTCCATACCGCAAAAAAACCAAAAACTGCTACAACAACCCATTGTACAGGTGTAAATATCTCAGAATACGCAGGTATATTAACACGTTTTTTGAGATATTTATCATGAAATGTAACAAACAAAGCAGCCGCACAAACAATTATCAAACAAAGTATGCTTACAAGAATTGCAAAGATAAAAACTAGTGCAGAGAAGACAAGTGCAATTGCAAAAAACTTATTTTTACTAATTCTACCCGAAGGAATCGGCCTGTCAGGATGGGCAACAGAGTCGATATCTGCATCTGTTATATCATTCCAAATAAGTGCTGCAAAAAAGCCAGCATATAATGTAATAATCGTAAAAATAATAATCTTAATCATTTCCGCATCATATGGTTTTATACCATAAGCAAGCATAGGCACACTTGCATACATGAAAACGTAGCTAATCATTTCATAAGGTGGAAGTGAACGCCAGTGAGAAAGAAAACTTAAAGGAATTGCCAAAAATGATTTTTTTAAGTTCACTTTTTATCACCTTAGATGTTTTTCATTTGATTAATAAGCGTTTTATCCCAATAAACATTTTCTTTAATTATTTTTTTCGCAGTTTCATTTATTTTTCCTTTTTCAATAGGAGGCAGCTCTTTATCTAAAACTTTACCAGCCCATGCTGCAAATCTTCTTACTACCCACCAGGTGTATGTAAATTCATCAGCCAACTCTTTACTTAAAGGTTTAACATTTTTCCATTTATGAAACCCTGTACCAAGACAGACTTCTTTACTTTCTTCAACCTCAGTTATATTCCCATCCCACCAAATCATATATTCAGGATGAGCGGTACAAAGAACAATTCGACCTTTGTTCTCATTTGGATATTCCTCTATTGTAATTGAAGGTCTGTCTGAAAAATCTAAATCAATAATCTTGTCACTTTTTTTCCAAGGTTTTGCAAGATAATATGTATACATAAATATATCTTTAAAATCAAGTTTTTCTTTTTTAATAAAACTAAGAGAAGAAAAAAAAGATCTAAAAAGACCAAAAATTCCACCGCGATACGACCAAGCATAAATTTTAGTCTTATTATCTGTAGAAAAATCCTTTTTAGGATAAGTTGCACATACCTTTAAAAATCTAGCAGCAACATCAGAAAAGGTAATACCTGGTCCACCCCACCAACGAATACGAAGAACATCCTGAGGATAATCAGAAAAGATTGGATTGTCTTTTAAAATCTTAAAATCAACAGGTACGCCACCTGAATGAAACAACACTTTATCTTTAGTCTCACCCAGCGAAAAAGAAAAAACATAGCCAGTAGCACCTACTCGCTCTGGATGCTTATATTGAAATGGATATAAGAGCGGAAAAGCAAGATGATTATAAAAATGCTTAACCGCAGAAAGATTCAACGAACTTTTAGCATATAATTTTTCAAGAAAAGTATTTGGTTTACTATTTTTACCAGTGTCAAGCCCTGTAAAAAGAGCAGTACCTCCACAAATTCCGATATATCCGCCGCCATCTTTTACAAACTTTTGGATTTGTTTTTTCCATTTCCGAGTTTTAAAAGAAAAGCTAAAACCTCTTGATATAGCCTCGCCGTCACCAACACCCCCACCCGGTACAAGCAAAACATCATAGTTTTTATTAGAAAGCTTGCCTTTTGTTATATCTTTATCATAAATATACTTCGTAACAAACTTATATTTTTTACCTGAAACGCTCCATGAATAACCATCAAGTATCATAGGAAAATAATGCTTACCTGAACCCCAACCAAGTGGCTCAGATGCAAGTATTGCAATCCTAATTGTTATTTGCTTTTCATTCATTTAACATTTCTTGTTAAACAAACGGTATTTTTAATATTTACTGGAGCATAATTATAATATTGTCGTTTTTTGACGATTTTATA
>CAZFAZ010000056.1:0-32538 GCA_964517155.1 uncultured Thermoplasmatales archaeon | reverse complement strand
TTGTTTAATAAAAAAATTCCTTTTTTATAAACCAAATCGTCAATTTAAGTGAACTCTTAAATTTTTATTTTAAATTGGGTTAAACCTGAATAAAAACTTTTTTAAAATAAATTTAAGGCTTAACTTATTCTTTTTTTAAGAAGACATACTTTACAAAACTCTTGACTTGTAGGCTCATCACAGTTTTTGCATTTACTTAAATTTGCAGGTGGATACTGTTGTAAAAGCAGATCTTTTATTGAATCATAACTGTTGAGTATACCATGACGTGTTCCAGGAGTCTGATACTCAAGAGTATCCACTATATCTCTAAAACTACCTCTTAGAGCCCTTGCAGAATAAGGACACTCTGCATCATGAAACTTCAGATTTCTTAAAATTGCATATAACATGTTTTCTTTCTCAGGAATACTGCGCAGAGGCATAATACGAGGGATAAGACCAGGTTGAACCTTTACATGTGGGCCGAGACGAGCTAATTTTTTCATATCGCCATTTACAAAGTTCATAAGAATAGATTGAGCCATATCATCAAGATTATGACCTGTCGCAAGCTTTGTAACACCAAGTTCTTTTGCTTTCTGATTCAGACAAAGTCTTCTGAAGACACCGCAATAGCTGCATTCACCAAGTTCATCTTTTTTTGCAGCTATTTCATCCATTGTAAAACCTACTAAATCTTTAAAAGATACAAGATGAAAATCAACATCTAAAAGTTTACAATTATCTTTAACATAACTTAAGCTTTTATCTCTATATCCTTTAATTCCTTCATCAACTGTTATACAAACAACTTTAACATCAGATCTCTCTGAAAAAATATTATGCATCATATGAAGCAAAACTATACTATCTTTACCACCAGATACCGCAACACCTATCTTTGCAGGACCCTGAGTTTTACCTTGTTTTTTAAGGTCTTTTTTAACTCGTTTTTCAAAATACTGAATAAAATGATCACTGCACAAATGAGTGCCGTTATACCTGATATAAGTAACAGATGGACTCTTGCATTTACTACAAATCTTAGTCATTTTAATAAAAACAGGGAATAACTACAAAATAAAAAGGTTATTGATGCAAAAGATCTGCATCAATTTCAAATGCGATAATTGGATGCTCCAGTTCAAAATTTGAAATCGTCTGAGGATGAAGCTCACCAAAGAAACCAACGTTTTTACCCACTACAACAACTGATGCACATCTACCTTTTACAAAACCAGGATGAGCATAATCTTTAATTTCATAAGCAATACCTGCATCTCGCATAACTGCTTCGACAAGAGATTTACATTCTGTAAAATTTGCTTTTGCATCTATTTTTACAAAACCTAGTTTAAACTTGTTTCTAAATTCTTGATTAACTACGGCTCCAAGCTCAAAAATCTGCTGAGGAAGAGGATGATGCCTATTTTCATTTAAAATCTTAAGAAGTGATGAGATAAGACCTACACGCAGACAAGAAAACTCTTCACCAATAGGATTTTGAATTTCAACACAAGTCTCTTTTTTAAGCCCTATTTTTTCAAACTCATCTTTATCATTGCTAATTGTAAAAGTTGTAACTTCATTAAAACCAAGACCTATCATTATGGTTCTAAGTGCATCATGAAACTGCTGAGAAGCAAGTTTTTTACCAAAAGTAAGAGCCTTTGAAAACTCTAAATCAAAGTTTTCATAACCATAACCTTTTGCAACGTCTTCTACAAGATCGATTTCATGAAGAATATCTGCTCTATACGCAGGTATAAAAACATTTAGCTCGTTTTTTGATTTTTCTGTTGCATTATAACCAAGTTTTTTAAGAGATTTTATAACATCATCTGCACCTAAAATTGTCCCAAGGATTTTATTTACATAATCCAGAGAAAGACTCATTTTAACAGGGTTTATCTGAGGAGTAGTAAATGTTTCAGAGCCATCTTTTACAGTTGTAGAATAAATTTTTCCACCTCTCTCTGCAAGAGCGGTAACAACAATATTTAATGCGTAATTTATCGCTTTTTTATCATTACCTGTAACATCAATAAAAATATCAGTTGTAAAAGGTGTAACTTCAGTTAGACTACCATTAATAATAGGAGGATAAGAAAGAACATTATTATTTATATCAACAATCAAAGGATGCTTATCAAAATCCTTTAGTATATGAGCATAATCTACACCTTTCTCATGTTTTTCAAGAATCTGAGTAAGAGTCATCGATTCCACTTTATTCAAAGGTACAAACTGCACTGAGTCAGGATCAACTGCTTTATAAATAAAAGGCGGAGTAACAGGTTCAAAATTATGTACACCAATTGCTACCTTTTTACGGTTACGACCAAGACCCATATGAAGTTTTTCCTGCAGTTCCATTAAGGATTTTATCAATTCATCAGTCATTGAAACATTTTTAACAAGAGCTGTTACAACAAAAGGCCTTACTTTTTTAACACTAGAATCAACAGTAATTACAACATCTGATTTTTTGACATCATATTTTTTTAACCCAGTTTTAAAATCAAAAAAAGCACGAGATGCACGTGCAATTCCCTCAACAGAGGCAAGATCAGGCCGGTCAGGGAAAAACTCTATACTAATCTCATCACCTTCTACCCTATCAAGATCTGCACCTATCATAGGCAGTTTTTCAAGTAATTCTTCTTTTGATATCTTATATCCTAATAAATTTAGGAAATCATTATAATCAAATGTTACAACTGGCATAGTATCTTCTCTGAATATGTTTTTTATTTATTTGATTTTGGTAAAGACTTTTAAAAAAACTTGTATTTAAGCATACAAAGATGGTGTCACAAAATGAGCAGATATAAACTAGTAATGTTTGACATGGATGGAACACTACTCAACGGAAGAGGCATTTTTGTAATCGCTGAAAAACTAGGTTTTTATAATGAATTATTAAACTATTTTAAAAACAAAAAAAACATACCTTTTTACAAAAAAAGTATTGAAATCGCACAACTATGCAAAGGTTTTACAAAAAAGGAATTTCTTAATATTTTTCGCAGTGTACCATTACAAGACAATGTAGAAAAAGTTATTCAAACTTTAAACGAAAAAAATATTAAAACTGCAATTGCCACAGATAGTTATTTGTTTCTTGCAGAAGATTTGAAAAAACGACTAAAAATCGATTTTGCTTTTGCCAATAACCTTATAATAGAGGAAGATGTTATAACAGGTGAACTTAAAATAAACAATAAAGAACTTATCAGTGATTTAACAGAAAATACTTATTCGATTTGTAAAGAACAAAAACTTACAGAACTCTGCAAAAACTTAAAAATATCTGTTGATGAATCAATTGCTGTTGGCGACGGAATTGTTGATATCGGCATGATAAAAACAGCAGGTCTAGGCGTAGCATTTAAAGCAACTGACAAAGTCAACAAATATGCTGATGTTATAACTAGTGATATGAACACATTATTAGAATATATATGAGGTGATATAATTTGGATATAAAACAGGATGAAATAACTACTCTTCATGAACTTTGCATAGATAAAAAAAAACTTATGAAGAGTGTTGCTGACGCTGCACAAGAACGCCCTGTTTCAGTTATACTTCCAATGCTTTACAGAGAAGTAAAAAGTGATGCACTTAAAAATATTGTAACAGGTCTTAACAAATGCACGTATCTAAAAGAAGTTGTAATTCCACTTGCAGCAAAAGAACAGCAAGAATTTGAACATGTTAAACGTTTCTTTAAAAAACTTGAAATTCCTAAAATTATAATGTGGTGCAACGGCCCAAAAGTAGAAAAACTATTAAATGAACTACGAAACGATGGAATTAATCTTTTAAAATATAAGGGCAAAGGCCGTGACGTATGGCTTGCCATGGGTATTGCAAGTATTGATTCATATGGCATCGCTCTTCATGATGCAGATGTTTTACATTATGATGAAATGATTCCAACAAAACTTTTGTATCCCATAATTGAGCCAGAATTAGATTTTAAGTTTAACAAAGGATATTACGCACGGGTAAATCTACAAAAACAAATAATCTATGGACGAGTTTTTAGATTGTTTTTACATCCTTTACTTCGCGCTTTTGTAGATACTATAGGCCATGAAACAGATTTCTTACGCTTTCTGCGGTCTTTCAGGTATCCTATCTCTGGAGAATTTGCACTTACAAGTGATCTTGCACGTGATGTAGATTTACCCGGTGACTGGGGTCTTGAGATAGGAATTATGTCTGAAATGTACAGAAACGTTGCATTAAAAAGTATATGCCAGACAGATTTAGGCTTTTATGATCATAAACATCAAAAAATAGGGGACAGCAATGAAAAAGGGCTTACTAAAATGACTGGAGATATATTAAAAACACTACTGCGTGTTTTAATTGAAGAAGACCATGTAGAAATATCAAAAGAAACACTTATCACCCTCAGAGTTTTATATGTTAGATATGCACGTGATATTATTCGTAAATATCATGCTGATGCACATTTTAACAATTTAAAATATGATAGACACCTTGAAGAAACCATGGTTGAAAAGTTTAGCCAGCAGATAATGAATTCAGGCACAAGTTATCTGCGAAAACCTGTTGGAACACGTATACCTGATTGGCTACGTACTATTTCAGCACGTCGTAAAATCAGAGAACAACTTTTGGATGTTGTGCTTGCTGACAACGAATAATTACAAAAATGATGAGATATATTACAATTATGAGTGGATGGGATGAATCAAGAGTGGAATAAAGAGCTGAAACTAAGTTCAGATGTTATAAAAAAATGCAAAGAAGCAAAAGAAACTGATATATTAGTCGGCGTACTCTGCAAAGACGTAGAAACAACTATTTTAAATGTTCTAAACGTCATAAACGAAGGACTTTATAGATATTTTCCAGATTACAAAAAAGCAATTGTTATAAGTACTGCAGATTCCTTAGATAAAACAGATGAAGCGATTGAACTTTTTCAACCATACTCATCTATTAAAAAAATAGTAACAAAAGATATAATTCCTGCAGGAAAAGGCGCCGGAGTTATGACTATTTTTGAAATCGCACATGAATGCGATGCTAAATGCGTTGTTTTAATGGATGGAGATTTGTTAAGCATTAAACCTAGCTGGCTTCCAATGATGGCAAATGCAATTGTTTATGGAAGAGCTGATCTTACCGTGCCATACTATATACGTGATAAAAACGATGGAGTAATAACAAACAACTTAGTCTATCCTTTCACACGTGCATTATATGGAATTGATATACGCCAGCCTATTGCAGGTGAATACGCTATATCAAAAAATCTTTACGAGAGACTTAGAGCACATCCACTATTTCCACCAGATTTTGGAATAGATATATTTATATTAACAGTTGCAGCAGCAGAATGCTTCTATGTAAAAGAAGGATTATTTTCTTTAAAAATACATGAATCAACTACTCGTTATTTAGAGCCAGAAAAATTTTTAATCCCGATGTTTAGAAAAGTAACTGGCAGTATGTTTAAACTAGCAGAATATTATGAAGATGAATGGAAATCCCATCGGCCAAGATTTAAAACAAAATACTACAGAGAATGTTTTAGTCAAAAACCAATTCCTGTAAAAATCAGCATACCAAATATGCAGAAATCTTTTGAAACAGAGTTTAAATCATCAATAAACACGATGAAACAATTCTTGCCAGAAAGCATAGTAAATGACATTGAAAAAGTTGCAAACCAAAAACAAAAATTTGATTGTGAATTATGGACAGAAGTTGTATACAACTATGCTGCATCATGGAAAAATGTTAGAACTGATGCAGATAAATACCTGCTTTTAGATACTTTAAAAACCCTATGGATTGGCCGTTTTGTAAGCTATGCAAAAGATGTAAAAGATATGGATATAAATCAAGCAGAAAAAATAATTCAAAAACAAGCAGAAATTTTTGAGGAAAAATTTGATTACCTGCGTTCTATTTACGAAGATATAATCTTACCAACATAAAAAAAAGCATCGTTAGATAAGACAGGTAAAAAAATGAAAATCTATAGCGTAGCAGATATACACGGATCCCAATATAGGCTAAATCTTATTTTAAAAAATATACAAAGACATGCTCCAGACATTGTAGTTGTATGTGGAGATATAACACAATACGGCCCAGGAGATGTTGCAAAGAATTTCTTAAATCAAATACAAGTTGATACATTAGCGGTTACTGGAAATATTGACTCACCAGATGTTGAAAAAGGAATCGATGACAGTAAAGCTACAAAAATTGAGCTTAAAAAAATTGTAAAAAAAGGAATTCCTTTTGTTGGTACAAGTGGTATTAATCTCAATCATTTCAAAATTCTATCCGATAAAAAAATGATAGATGAAAATACAGTTCTCGTTACACATGTACCCCCTTTTGATACAGTAGATAAAATCTTCATTGGAATGCATGGCGGTAGCAAAGAATTAAGAGCACTTGTGGATAAATATAAACCACGACTTGTTTTGAGTGGGCATATACATGAAGATCCAGGATACAAAAAAATTAATGATACTGTTTTTGTGAATTGTAGTATAGGAAAACGTGGAGAGGGCGCAATTATCGAAATAAATACAGAGATTTCAGTTAAAATGCTTGGATAAAAATAATAGTCCCGCCCAGATTCGAACTGGGGTACCGGGATCCAGAATCCCGGATGATTGACCGCTACATTACGGGACTATTAAAGAAAATTACTTGTTTAGAAATATAGTCTGCGTTGGGAAAGCCATTTCTATTCCTTCTTTTTCAAAGGATTCTTTGATTCTAAAGTTAATTTCTTGTTGAGTATCTTTATATTTATTGTAATCTTGTGTATCTAAATAATATACAACATCAAAATTAAGACTAAAGTCACCGAACTCTGAAAAATGAACTCTATCAAGTTTGTATACATGTTTAATACTTTCAGTGTTAATTATGGATTTAATTATATCCGGGATTTTTTTAAGTTTTTCAAGAGAAGTATCATATGTTACTCCAAAGCCAAATTCAATTCTTCGCCTTGTCATTTTCTTAAAATTACGAATACTTGCAGTAGTTAGTTCTTTGTTTGATAGGACTAATTCTTCACCTTGTAGGAGTTGTACACGTGTTGACTTCATTCCTATTTTTTTTACAGTTCCTGAGTAATCACCAACGATTATGAAATCTCCAATTTCAAATGGTTTATCAAAATAAATTGAAAAAGCACTGAAAAAATCACCAAGAATACTCTGCAACGCAAAACCAATAACTATCGCTGTTGCAGCACCACCTATTGCAAGACCTGTTAAATCTATTCCTGAAAGACCCATGAAAACAAAAAATGCAATAAGATAAATTACTGCATTAAAAACCACTCTGAATACATATAAAATATGCTGACTTGCTTTTGTTTTACGCTCTTGTCTTTCGATATACCATGCAAAAAGAACATTTGTAACTCTTGTAAAGATATAAGCGACAAGTAAAACTTCAATTAATAAAAATAATTCACTGAGGTCAAAAACTCCTTTTGTTGTCTGACCTATAACATTTCCTGCCTCATCGAATATCTCAGTAGTCATATCAAAGTATTGAGCTAAAATGCTGATATTATGCATAAAATAGTAAAATCCAAAAAACAGTACTAACACATATATAGGTTTATTGACATTTTTTAATATTTCATCATCGAGTTTTGTTTTTGTTTTTTGAGCCCATTTCTTAAAATAATGTTCAAAAACATGATTAACAATCCATCCAAGAAATAAAAATAAGACTAATAGAATAGATGAAAAAATTAGTTCGCCATACAAAGGATCTGAAAAACCAAATAGTTCATTAATACTTTGACTCATTGATGCAGATATCTCTTCTAAACTCATATTTACCAAGCACCTTAAAAAAACATCTCGTATTTAAGTTTTAGTTTAAAATTTCTTTTATTTCATTTACAAGCATTTCCATTTGACTTTTTGTACCAATTGCAATCCTTAAACAACCTTCGAGCAACGGGAGATTTGACACATTATTTACAAGTATATTTTTCTCATGCAACTTTTTAAGAATAATATCTAAATCTTCACCAAAGTTTGCAACTATAAAATTTGCATCAGAAGGATACGTTCTAACACCTATTTTATCTAATTCAACAAGTAAATAACTTCTGTTATCCCTTACAAGATTTACATAATGATTTACAAAATCTAAATCATCAAGTGCGGCAGAACCTGCTACGATACTTAAACCATTTACACTATATGGTAAAACTATTTTTCGTAGATTTTCTATAACAGTATAATTAGATATAATATAACCAAGTCTGACACCTGCAAGACCAAAGCCTTTTGAAAAAGTCTGAACAATAATAAGATTATTATGCTGATTTATCAAATCCTTACAGCTTTTACTACTAAACTGGAAATATGCTTCATCAACTAAAACAATTGCATTTTTTGCTTTTTCTAAAATCCTGATTATATCATTTCTCCCAACAATTGTTCCTGTTGGGTTATTTGGATTTACAATAGCTACCATCTTTGTATTATCATTTATTTTTTCCATTATTTGTTCAACAGGAAAACTAAGATCTTGATTATATTGCACTAAAATTTTCTCCGCACCTATAACCTCAGAATGCGACTCAAAAATATAAAAAGTTGGAATAGGAATAATTATTTCATCATTTTTATCAAGATATGTATCCATTATAACTCTAAGTGCTTCGTCAGCACCATTTGTAATCAATAAATTATTTTTTTCTACATTAAGATAAGAAGAAAGTTTATCAGTAAAAGCATCATATTCAGGATATACAGATATTTCATCACAAGTAACTTTTTTTAATGCTTCAACAACTTTAAGTGAACAGCCCATTAAATTCTCATTTAAATCTAGTTTAATTTTATCTTTTCTATCTGAATTAAGATGCAGTCTTTTTATAACACCCTGAAGAGTAGATTTTGGTTTAACTATAACATTCACCTTTTTACAAAGGTTAAACATGAAGTTAATTTATCAATGTTTTTGTTTATAAATTTAAGAATGTAAAAATATTTAGAAGAGAATTTGATACAGGTATCTTACAATAAGAAAAAATTCAAGGGGAAAATATATGACAATTGTTATTGATGGTTCAAATCTTACAGTTGAAAAAGTAGTACAGGTTGCAAGACATAACGAAAAAATAAAACTGCATCCTGATGCACTAAAACGCATAAAAAAATGCAGAGATGTTCTTGAAAAAAAAATAAAAACCAAAGAAATAATGTATGGAGTAAATACAGGAATTGGTGAATTTTCAGAAGTAGTATTAACACAAGATAAAATAAAACAATTCCAGAAATATTTAGTTTATAACCATGCAGCAGGAATAGGTGATCCTGCACCAATAGAATATGTTCGTGGTGCTATGCTTGCCCGTGTTAATGTTCATGCTCATGGACAAAGTGCTTGCAGATCCCAAATTACACAAACCCTTGTTGAAATGCTAAACAAAGGTGTAACACCATATGTTTGTCAAAAAGGAAGTGTTGGTGCATGTGGAGACCTTGCACCAATGTCACAAATTGCTCTTTTAATGCTTGGAGAAGGAAAAGCATACTATAAAGGAAAACTCTACGAAGGCAAAGACGCCATGAAAAAAACAGGAATAAAAATTCCTGGTCTTGAAGCAAGAGACGGGCTTTCAATAATTAACGGCTGTAACTTTCTTACTGCAATGAGTGCAATTTTTTTACATGATGCTAATAATTTTTTAAAACAAGCAGAAATAGCAGCAGCAATGAGCCTTGAAGCACTCAAAGCAAATATGAAACCATATACTCCAAAACTACATGAAGCACGTGGATTTTCTGGTGCTATCCGCAGTGCAAAAGCAATCTGCAAACTAGTAAAAGATGGAGATCTTCAGAACGGCAAAATGAAATGCAAAGTACAAGATGCATATTCAATGCGCTCAACACCACAAGTAATAGGTGCTGCTCATGACGCACTTCGCTGGGCAAAAGAACAAATTGAAATCGAGCTTAATGGAGTTGGAGACAATCCAGTTTTTTTCCCAGATGAAGATTTACAACTCTCAGGTGCAAATTTCCAAGGCTCTCCCATGGGCCTACCAATGGATATGGCAGGAACTGCAATTACTATGGTATGTATTTTAAGTGAAAGACGCATGAATAGGTTAAATAACCCTGCACTAAGTGTTGGACTTCCAGCATTTCTTACTAAAGGCGCTGGTATGTTTTCAGGCCTTATGCTTTCTCAATACACAGCAGATCATTTAATTGTTGAACAAAAAATACTTTCAAATCCTGCATCTATACAAAGTATACCTGCAGCAGCAGATCAAGAAGATTTTGTCTCAATGGCTATGAATACAGCTATTAAAAACTTCCAAATCATAGATAATGCCTATGGCATTCTTGGTATAGAACTTATGGCAGCAGCACAGGCACTTGATTTTCGTGATTACAAATTTGGTAAAGGTGTTACAAAGGCAAAAGACGTAATTCGTAAACATGTAAAATTCCTTGATGTAGATAGACCGCTTTATACGGATCATACAAAAATGAAAGAACTTGTTAAATCTTGTGAAATACTTTCTGAAGTTGAAAAAACAGTTGGAAAACTGGAATAAATATACTTATTTTATCATCGGAAGTTTCAAATCTGTTTTCTTCACAACATTTAATGCTTCAATGTATCCTGCATCAGCATGACGTACTACACCTATACCCGGGTCTGTTTTAAAAACACGTTTTATTCTTTCATCTGTTTCACTAGTTCCATCACATACAACAACCATGCCGGCATGAGTAGAAAGACCAATTCCTACCCCACCACCATTATGAATTTGCACGCTATCTGCACCAGCGGCACAATTTAAAAGAGCATTAAGCAGTGGCCAATCAGCAATTACGTCACTACCATCCTTCATACTTTCAGTCTCACGATAGGGGGAAGCAACACTTCCACTATCAAGATGATCACGTGTTATTGCAATAGGCCCAATCTCACCTTTTTTAACCATCTTATTAATTTTTAAAGCAAATCTGTCACGCTCACCATAACCAAGCCAACAGACACGCGCAGGAAGTCCCTCCCAAGGTAAAAATTCTTCAGCAAGTTTAATCCAATTAGATAAAACATCATCCCTTGGAAACATTTCAAGAACTGCTTTATCAGTTTTAATTATATCATCAGGATTCCCTGAAAGTGCAAGCCATCTAAAAGGCCCGCGACCTACTGCAAGCATAGGTCGAACATACGCTGGTACAAAACCAGGGTAATCAAAAGCATTAGAAAGACCTGCCTTTAACGCCTGACCACGCAGGTTATTTCCATAGTCAAAAACAACAGAGCCATTTTTCTTAAAATCAAGCATTGATTTACAATGAATTTTCATACTTTGCATTGATTTTTTAATGTATTCTTGTGAATTTTTTTTCCTAAGAACAAATGCTTCTTTTAAATTATCACCATAAAAACCTGAAGGGACATAACCGTTAAGCTCATCATGAGCACTTGTTTGATCTGTTACAACATCTGGTTTAAAACCTTTTTTTACTAAATAAGGCAAAATATCTGCACAATTTCCAAGAAGCCCAATAGCAAGTGCTTTTCCATCAGCTTTTGCTTTTTGGGCAAGCTCTAAAGCCTCATTAACATCTTTTATTTTTTTATCACAAAAACCTGCGGAAATTCTTCTATCAATGCGACTTTCTTCACATTCAACTGCAATACATACGCCACCTGCCATTTTAACTGCCAGAGGTTGAGCACCACCCATACCTCCAATACCACCAGTCAAAACTATCTTACCTTTTAGATTACTTTTAAAATGTTTTTTCGCAAGAGCGGCAAATGTTTCATATGTACCTTGTATTATCCCTTGTGTTCCTATATAACACCATGAACCTGCAGTCATCTGAGCATACATAATAAGTCCTAGTCTTTCAAGCTCGTAGAATTTCTCCCAACAACTCCAATGAGGGACAATATTTGAGTTAGCCATAACAACACGAGGAGAGTTTGTCCAAGTTTTAAAAACAGCAACAGGTTTTCCTGATTGAATAACCATAGTCTCATCGTTTTCAAGATTTTTAAGTGTCTCAACTATCTTTTTGTAGCAATCCCAATTTCGCGCAGCTTTACCAGTTCCACCATAAACAATTAATTCTTCAGGAATTTCTGCATTTTCAAGATTGTTTTCAAGCATGCGAAGTATCGCTTCTTGTTTCCAGCCTTTGCATCTAAGTTTCATGCCTGTTGTAGCCTTTATTTTGCTCCCCATAAAAACCAGTTGCATGTATAATAAAACTATACTTAAAACTTTTTTAAAATAACATAGTTAAAAAGGAAGGATGGCTGGCCTCACTAGGAGGGGATGGGATGCACTCTAACAAAAACTACCAGCCCGATTCCTTCCATATATATCAAATAAGTAACACATATATATACATTTCGCTAAAAAGGCTAAAAATTGTATTATAAAAGAGAAATACTTACAACATTATTTCCACGTAGAATAACAGTACCAAGACGACGTTTGGTTTCACCTAGTGTTTCTTCTACATCTGATAAAACCATGTTCATGTATTCATCATAACCAGTTAATTTTCCTTCTATAACTCTACTATCTTTTAGCAATAAAGAAAGTTTTTGATTCATTGCTTTTTCCAGTACATCTAACGGAAGCGCCATGAATGGGGTGTAATATATCATCCTTTTTAAATTATTCCCTTTAAAACGACAGATATATGTTTAAAAATGACAACAATTAAATGCAGTATGTTGATTACAGAACTGCCCAAAAAAGCTTAAGGGGAGGCGTATATTGACATGTCAGATAAAAAAATTGTTCATGTTGTAGGTACAGGCACAATTGGAGAACCATTAATTGGTCTTTTATGTAGCGCTCAAGAAGATCTTGGAATAGATGAAGTAACTTTTTACAAACACAGCCCAAATCTTACAGATAGACCTAAAATAAGAGGTCTTATAAAAAAAGGTGCAAACCTTGCCGTAAATGATGAAAAGAAAACAGAATTCCAAGAGTTAGGAATAGACCCAATGTACGAGGCTGAAGAAGCAATAGCTCGTGCATCTGTTATAGTTGATTGTACCCCAAAAGGTACAGGTATGATGAATAAAGAAAAATACTACAACAAATACAAAAACAAGGTTAAAGGATTCATGGCTCAAGGCTCAGAATTCGGCTTTGGAAAAATGTATGCTGTAGGAATCAATGATGAAGTGATAACACCTAAAGATAAATTTATTCATATTGTTAGTTGCAATACTCACAACATTGCAGTTCTTATAAAAACTCTTGCAATTGGAAACAATAACAAGAATCAACTTAAAGAAGGACGTTTCCTGTGTATTCGTCGTGCAAATGATATAAGTCAGGTAAAAAGTTTTATACCTTCACCCGAAGTTGGTAGTCATAAAGACCCAAAAATGGGTACACATCATGCAGTAGACGTCAACCAGTTATATAAAACAATGGGAATCGATCTTAATGTTTTTTCAAGTGCTCTTAAACTAAACACACAGTATATGCACTGCATCTGGTATGATTTAAAACTTGATAAAAAAATCACAAAAGATGAAGTAATACAAAAACTTATAGATAATCCGCGTGTCGCAGTTACGCATAAAAAATCTGCGAATCTTGTGTTTTCTTTTGGTCGTGAGCATGGTCACTACGGACGATTACTTGATCAAACAGTTGCAGTGATACCAACAGTTCATGTTTTAAATGATAACGAAGTTATCGGATTTTGTTTTACACCACAGGACGGCAACAGTATTCTAAGTAGTGTTACTGCGGCTGAAAGATTCTTATATCCTGATGAATGGGAAGAAAGAGTTAAATGTCTCTGGCCGTTCTTATTACAAGAAGTTTAAAAATAAAATATTTCAACTAATTTCATATTTTATTTTTCTATAAATAATGGATAAAATGATTTAGTATGAGCAAAATAATTCGTGATCCAATACATGGCGATATCAAAATTGAGGGCATTTTCCTTGATTTTTTAGATGCACCTGAAATTCAAAGACTTTACAATATAAAACAACTTGGTTTTGCGCATCTTGTTTTTCCCGGTGGTCATCATACCCGCCTTGAACATTCACTAGGCACTTATTTTATGGCGGTAAAAGCATGCGAAATATTAAAGCTAACTACTGAAGAAAAAAAACTTGTTTCTTGTGCTGCTTTTTTACATGATATAGGTCATGGCCCTTTTTCGCATACTCTTGAATCTATTCTTAGAAATGCACTAAATGTTGATCATGTGGATTTAACCGAGAAATTAATACTTGGCGAACATGCAATTTTTGATGATTATGAAAAAGAGATAATTGAGCCTGTGACTGTTTTTGATATTTTAAATAAACATGATATAGATCATCGTAAGATAATTGATATTATACGAGGCAGCGGAAAAGATCATCTTTCGCAGTTTCTAAATAGTCCTGTTGATGTAGATCAGCTTGATTATCTTATGCGTGATGCATATTACACAGGTGTTGCTTATGGGCTTATTGACGCTGAGCGTTTTTTGAATTCTTTAACTGTTGTCAACGGGGTTCTTGGCATCTCTAAAAAAGGAGTTGGCGTTGTCGAAAATATACTTATGGCACGTACTCTTATGTATTCCTCAGTTTATTTTCATAAAACCGTTAGAATAGCAGAGCTTATGCTTTCAAAGGCAATCGAGCTTTCTAAAGATTTTCATCCTTTTGAATTTTTTAAAATGACTGATGATGAACTCATGAATAATCTTAAAAAGATGGGAGTTTTTCAGCATGAAACAGCAGTTAGACTAAAATATCGTAAACTATTCAAACAAGCATATTCTCCAGCGGTTGTTGAATTGTCTTCTGATAAAATTGATTTTATCAAAAAACTTGATGATACTTCTTTTAGACGAAAAAAAGAAATAGAATTTGAACAAAAGCTTGGTATACCTTCAGGTCATGTAATTATTGATTTTCCAAACACTGAGCTGCATCTTAATGAGCCACGCATTGATAAAACAGATATTATGGTTTTTGATAATAATCTTTGTAAAAAACTGGATGAGTTTACACCCATCAGCCTTGCTATTAAATCGCGTTTGATTACCGACTGGGCTGTAATGATTATAACAGATGAAAAACATAGAAATATTGTCTCAAATAATGCTGAGAAAATTCTATTTAATTAATCTGAAGCGATTTTTATTTTTATAGTACTAAGGAGAGAATGGGGAAGATGAAGGTGGTGAGGAGAGATTAAGAAAAAAAATATTCTAAATCAATTATCTCCCCCATTCAATAAAAAAATATATATGAAGAGAGTATATAAATCTTATTATACAATTTTTATATAATTAACGTATAACGCCATAAGAGTACTTTATTTATACTTAATATATGTTAAATTATCATATTTTAATATGAAAATATATATTTTAATTTTAAGCAATTTTTTATAAAAACATACGAACAAATACCGCAATACCTAATGTTATCAGTATAAGGCCAATTATTTTACCCAATCTTTCTTCATTTACCTTGTTTGCAAAAAAAGAACCCAAAACAGCTCCAAATATTGCTGCAACGCCTGCAATCAAAGCAGCATCTAAAAGAAAGTTTTCTCTAAGAAAATGCATAACTGATGCAAATCCTGCCAAAACAAACATAACAATAAGAGAAGTACCAATCGCTGTATGCAGATCATAATCTAAAATAAAAACTAAACCAAGAGCAATAAAACCTGCACCGCCAAATCCTGTAAAACCACTCACGATACCTATAACAAAACCAAATATTATAAACAAAAATGTTTTGTATTTTTTGAAGAATTTAAAAGAATATTTTGATTTAACAAAATCAACATTTTTTCGAACACCATTATAAACTAGATTAATACCAAATAATAATAAAATGATACCAATGTATATATTTAAACCAGCTTCAGGAGCAATATCTGTAAAAAAGCTACCAAAAAAAGCCCCAACAGCTGAGAATAAAACAAGCAATAAAACTGGTTTAAGTTTGGTTTTTCCATTCCTTAAAAAAATTAATCCTGCAGTAAGAGCAACAACGCTATCGATAAATAGACTAGTACCAATTGATTTATGAATGGATTTACCTAAAAAAGCAGTTAAAACAGGTATCATATAACCTGCAGCAGTCCCACTACATATACTTACAAAAAGACCACTTCCAAAACCTGCAAGCAGTAAAATTATAAGCGATATTAAATCTATATACATCTGACACCAAGAAAATGATTTCTTTATATAATATTACTCATTATTTTAAGCAAAATACAATAAAAAAACAAGGTTTTCCAAAAAAATAAATGTTATACTTCCTACTGACATAAATAGATTATAACAAAACTTTTCCCACTAATTTTCCGATGAGTTTTTAACCAGCTTATAATTTTCAATACATGTGAAAATTAGAGAATATCTAAAACTTGCACGTTCTTTTAATGCAGTTTTAACAGGAATAAGCCCTGTAATGGGCGCAATTGCAATGCAGAATTATGACATTGCTACACTCTTTCTTTTGTTTATAGCAGGTTTTCTTGGACATACGTATGGTTTTGTGCTAAATGACATAATTGATTACAAAATCGATAAATCATCTACAGAAATAAGCGATAGACCACTTATTAGTGGAACAATTTCTCTTAAAAAAGCATGGGCTTTTGCAATACTGTCCATGATTATTGCTTTTTTAATCGCAGGATATATTGCTTACGACACAGGGACATATTTTCCGATATTAATGCTTGGGCTTTCTGCATTATTTATAACAATCTATGATTTAATAAGCAAAAAACTCCCAGGCATGGACATTTTTGTAGCATTAGGCGTATTTTTCTTAATAGTATACGGTGCTACTGTTTCATCAAGCACAGGCAGTATTCAAGAGATAGACAAACTAACATGGATTGTATGTGTCTTAGGACCAATTCAAGTCTTGTTTATGCAATTTATAGCAGGTGGCCTCAAAGATATAGAAAACGATTATAAAATGGGTGCAAAAACATTAGCTGTAAAACTTGGAGTAAGAGTCACTGAAGGAAAACTTAGGATATCAAATAGTTTCAAGACACTTGCATACGGCATTCAGATAATTGACTTAATAATAGTATTTCTACCATTTTTTATTTTTTGGGATATAAAAAATCTAACTATATTACAATACTTGCAATGGATAATAATTATAATCATTGCAATTCTAATGTTTACAATATCACATAAATTACTTTCAATGAAAAAATTTGAAAGAGGAAAAGCAAGAAAGTACATAGGAAGCCATTACATGATAAATTTTATGATAGTTCCAATAATGCTTATGACATTAAACCCCTGGGCAGGTATCCTTATGTTTTTCCCATTAATAGGCTTTATTTTAAATAATTTAATATTACATGGAACATTGTTACAGCCCAAAACAATGTAAATAAATTTAGGAAAAATTCAAAAAACAATATCATTTTACATATACTAATGGGACGAATATTTTTAGCCTACGCAAGATTATTGCGCTTATCAGGACTTGCTGGTTTTGCTATGGCTCCAATTTTTGGAGCGCTAAGCCTAATACAAATTGGAGTACAAGTAAATATATTAACATTATTTATTTTGTTTTCTATAGGGATGTTTAAAGCAATTCATGGCTGCGTTATGAATGACTATTTTGATATCGAAGTTGATAAACTATCTAGTGATCCAACTAGAAGACCTCTTGTTACAGGAGAAATAACAAAAAAAACTGTGATTATCATTTCAATTATAACAGTAATATTAACATTTGCAGTCGTTTTTATTTATTTTTACAAAGATCAACCCTCATTTTATTATGGTGTTATTTGCATAATTCTTGCAGCAGCTATCGGCAATATTTATAATAAATACGGCAAAAAATTTGTAGGTGCCGATTTTCTTGTTGGTTTTTCGGAAGGAATATTTGTTATTGCAGGAGCTTTTCTTGTAACGCCAGATGGAAAATTAAGCATATTAACGTGGATTATTTTTCTTTTAGTTTTTACCCAATACTTATTTATGAATATGATAATTGGTGGAATAAAAGATGCAGATCATGATTATCTGCTTAAAACTAAAAATTTTGCTATAAAAACAGGCGTAAAAATAACAAAAGATAAAAAAATATATCTTCCGCCTACATTTATAACAATAGGATTGATAATTAGATTATTCTCAGCTTTTTTATTATTTGTCCCATTTTTGTTTTTTGATATTCCTTACAAAATATGGGAGATTAGTTTGATTGCATTTTTAGCAATAACTGTTTTAATCCTAACGGTTAAATTATTCACTATAAAAACACTAATCAAACGCAAAAAGATACTTGGACTTCTTGCAATTCAAGGGGTTCTTCGTTATAGTTTTATACCCTTTTTGTTAATACCTATAATTGGAATAGTTTATGCAACAATCTTGATTATATTTCCACTTATTTGGTATTCTATAATCACAGTATTTTCAGGTCAGGATATCGCTCCAAATCTATAGATAGAATGAGATACTATGAAAAAAGCACATAATATAAAAAAAAACATTGCAGTAGAAATAACACCAAAAGATGATGCATTTCATGGCTCAGAGAAAAAAGTGGCTGCCGAATGGTGGTACTTTGATGCGATTTTTACAAATAGCTACAGCATTCATATTGGATGTAGAACTTTTTCAAGAAAAAAACTTGGGATGATTCAACCTTTTTTAGAACTATATAAAAATGGTAAATTAGAAATTGAAAAGAAAAAACGTTTTTTATTTAAAAATTTTGAAACATCAAAAGAATATCCTATTGTAAAACTATTCAAAAAACCAGTAATTGAATTTGATTATGATAAATATAAAAAAGATAATAAATGGATTTATAAAATAGATATGTCACTTGAAGATTGCAAAGCAAACCTTGAATTTATAGGTGATGTAACAGGATTCAAAATTGAAACAGAAGCAGAAAGCTGGACTGTTGCATTACCAAAAGCAAAAGTTACAGGAGATATAACATACAATGGCAAAAAAATAAAAGTAGAAGGAACTGGTTATCACGATCATAACTGGAATTACACTTTTCTTACAGCTCTTACATATGGTAAATGTTGGTACTGGGGAAAAATAAGAAGCAAAAATTATAACATTGTTTGGGCAAATGTTGTAAAAAAGGACAATATATGGGATCTTCTTGCAATTGTAAATAAAGACCAAAAAGGTTTTTACAATATAAATCCTAAAAATATTATTTTCAAACCAGACAGCTATATCTTGGATAATAAAAAGAAAACACCAACATATTTTACATTAAAAATTGATGAGATGATAGACCAAACTCATATAAAAGCAGATATAGAAATGAAAGTAAAAGATTTACACTACAGCAGCGTTCTTAGATCGCCTTATTGGCGCTATCATGTACAAACATCTGGATTTATTTCAATTGATGATAATGAAGAAAAGATAGACGATGTACAAATAATGGAGTTTTTAAAATTCAACTAGAAAAAAAACTAATAACGTAAACAAGGTTGACAATTTATGAAAAATAAGCAAATAGCGATAATAGGTGCAGGTATCGGTGGTTTAACTGCGGGTGCTCTTCTTTCAGAAAAAGGTTACAAAGTAACTATTTTTGAAAAAGAACAACTAATAGGTGGCAGAGCACTTACGTTTAACGCATCAGATATAAGTATCGAAGAATACAGAAATATTCTTGCTCGCTTCAGCATGAATATTGCTTTTTCGGAGCCTGCAATTGATACTATTTTTTCTAAAAAAATGCTTAATGGATACAGACTAGATCTTGGATATCATGCAATAGGTGGCGGGGTTTTTTCTAACGTTAATAATGTTCTTTCAGATTTTGAAGAGCATGTTGATTTTCTAGAATCTTATGTCGGATTTGTAAAAGAGGATGGTTATAACTATCCATTTCTCTCAAGAGCGGATAAATTAAAAATTTTACCGAATATCTTAAGACTTCTTTTTGCAAGTGAAAAAACCCTAAAACGTTTAGATAGTGTTCCTATGGATGATACAATTAAAAAGTATGGTAAAGGAAAAATGAAACTTATTCTTGAGGTTTTTTCCCGCTCTATCACTACTATGAATAATCTTGATAAGATTTCAACAGGCGAAATGATTCGTGCTCAACGCAATCTATACAAAGGCTCTAAGCCAGTAGGTTACCCTATTGGTGGCATGGATAGTATTTGTAAAAAATTTAAAGATATAATAATTAAAAACGGTGGAACTATTTTATTTGGCAAAAAAGTTGATAAAATAATTATTGAAGAGGAAAAAGCTATTGGTGTCGCATGTGGAGAAGAAAAAATTTTATGTGATTTTGTTATTTCAAATATATTAGTTCAAGACCTTTTTAAAATCGCTGATGAAAAACAATTTCCAAGTGACTATGTAAGTTATATAAAAAGTTTAATTGGAACGGGCAGCCTTTGTGCATATTATGCATTAAAAGATATTCCTTCAAATTTAGTTGGTAAAACTTTTCATTTCTTGGAAAGAGATGCCGGTGTTGAAGGAAACGATGTTGTAGGGATGATTGATTTTATGTCTTCTTCACAAAAATCTAGGCTTAGTTCTAAAAAAGATTTTCTAATCCAATCATATATTATCTGTACATCTGATGAAGCAAAAAATCCTAAAATTCTTAAAAAACTTAAAGATTTAATGGATCAGAATTTAAAATACTTAATACCTGATTATAAATCAAATCTTAAATGGGCAATTTATCCAGCGATTTGGCATCTTGACGGTGTTGCAAAATCACTTGATAAAAATAAACCTGATATAAAAACACCTGTTGAAAACTTGTTTTTAGTAGGTGATTGTGTTAAAGCACCTGGGATTGGTTTTAACTGTGCTTTAAACTCTGGCAGAATTCTCTCCGAGCTATTGTAAGTATATTTTTAAAAAGATTTTAATAGGTAGGTATGATATTAATTCCACAATGGACAAACCTGAATTAGGACCTAAAGTTATTGTTCCCGGTAAATGGACAATGAAGGAGCCTTATACAAAAACAAGGTTTCTTTCAAAACAAGCACGTGGCACTTTAGATCTTTTCAGACCTTTTACTCTTGCAGCTCCATTTATTGTTTCTATGTCTATTATGGTTGCAAGCCTGATTTATAATTATAATACAGGAAATCTTGACCCAAACGAAATTTCTCAGTATTGGTGGATTACTATAGGTCAAGCAGCGTTTACAATTGCACTTGTTAATGCTGCTTCAAACTCACTTAATCAAGCAGCAGATGTAGAAGCAGACAAAATATCAAAACCATACAGACCAATACCACGTGGGATTATAAGAGCAGATAGCGCTCAAAGCCTTGCATATATACTTTATCTTTTTGCTCTTCTTCGCGCAGTAACTATCAATTTTTGGTTTGGTTTTTTTATATTTTTAATAATTGTTTTTACAGTTACTTATTCTCTTCCTCCAAGAATGAAAAAATATCTGTTTATTAATCAAATATGGATTGCTATACCTCGTGGATTACTTGGAATTCTTGCATCCTGGAGTGTTTTTGGCTCTGAGAATCTTTTTAACGATGCAACACCATGGATAATTGGAGGAATTGCTATGACTTATCTAATAGGTGGCATGGCGACAAAAGATATAACTGATTCAGAGGCAGATAGAGCAACCGGCACTCGTACTCTTATAAATACAATTGGCGTTAAAAAAACAGCTCTTGTTTGCTTACCTTTTATGCTGTTTCCCTTTCTTTTTATTTTTATTTTTATACATGCTGATTTAATTAAGGGGTATCTTTGGCCTCTTAGTCTTTTTATGTTTATCAGCCTGTTTATATTTTATCTTATGATTAAAGGCATGGAGAGCAAAACACTTGAAAACGTTCATGCTTGGTCAATTATGTATGTCCAATACATCTTTTTTGCATTAACTTTTGCAGTTCTTACAATGTTTAGTGATAAGATAACTCTCTTAAACATCTAATTTTTGCTTATAATTGTTTATGATAATACGGCTTTGCCCTTAAAGTGTGAAAAATGAATGACTTTAGGTGCAGAGTATTGATTTTAGGTGCAAAATATTTAATTATTCAAATTCAACTTCTAAAGATCCTACAATTGTTTCTCGATTATGTCCTTTCCCACCTATTAAATCAATTTTTACAGTTGATCCATCATAATAATTCGGCCAGAATGAATCGAAAATATCAAAAGTATCGCCTTTGGATATTGTACCATCGTTATCTACATCTTTATAGCCTGGGAAATAACCAAGTTGACCATCCCATGATCCATTTTTATAAATTTCAACAAAAATTTCTTTTTCAAAAAGATCAAGAAAACCTTCTCCGGTTCCATTTGAAACGCCTTGAACAAAAGTAATGTTGAAGACAGTAGATGAGTCAATCTGTTCAAAGTGAATTGCACCTTTTCCCCTTCTCAGTGGAATATCATAATAAGCAAATGAACTAACCCCCTTATTATCTGTGACTGCAAGAGTAATATTTACATATCCATCCATAAAATTTGCTTCAGGAATCTTATAGCTAGTACTATCACCTGCTCTGGTTTCTGAAGAATCAGGTGTTAATCCAATATTGGTTTCAAAAAACCATCTGTAATCAACTATATCACCATCAAAATCATATGACTCTAATGCATTGACAAATAAGGTATCATTCCACCATCTAGGATGGGCTCCTTCGGGAAATGTTATAATTGGAATAGGTAATTCATTTAATCCTACATTATTACCAGATTCATTTGTTTCAGTGCATCCAATAAAAATTGTGATAGATAAAAATAAGGTAATCCCAATTATCAACACTTTTATTTTTTCCATTTATTTCTGTCCTTTCAAAGTAAAATAACTTTGTTCTTTAAATAATTATTTAAAATCTAAACACAAAAACTTGGATTTATTCCAAACTCCTTCATTGCATGAATAAGAACTGTAATATTATAATCAATAATTTTACATAGAATCTCATTTTCCTGAGCATTACGATTTTTAGACTTTATTGTTTCACCAAACTTTCTTTTAATCGTTGCAAATTTTTTTACTTTAAGATCAAATTATCGACTTTAGAGTCAAAAGGGACTTTTGGGGCAAAGCCTGATAATACGCAGGAATTAAATATCCTTAATTTTATTCATATAATTGATAGGATAGCCGTGGAGAAGTATAAATGAGGAAAAAAATTGCTGTGGATGAGGAGCTAAAAGAAGTATTTACACATATACAAGAGCTTAGAAAAAAACAAAGTTTTCCAGATGATTTAAAACAAGAAACACCAGATCCATTAAAAATTATTCAGGAAAATACTAGTCATGTTGCCGGAGAGTTAAACATTGATGATATTGCGTCAGGAGATGTTTTTCAGATAATAAGCGAAGTTGAAAAAACACCAAATGAGGATTTAAATTCTATCGGAAATCTATCTACAGATATATCAGAAGAAACAGGTTCAATTGGCGTATGTGATATATGTCATAAAGGAATGATTTTTGAAAGAAATCTCTCAGGACTTGTAATTCATAGCAAGTTTTTTGCTTGTGAAAAATGCTGTATAGATTCAAGCAAAAAAGATCTTGATATTTGGACTCATTCAAAAAATGCAAAACCAGAAGATGTACGACCTATTGCTTTTTGGCTCATGGAAAAAGAAAACAAGACAAGATTAATAGAATAAAAGATGTCGATGGGAAAAAAAGTTTTAATTCTTCAAATCCTGCCTGAAAAAAATACATAAAATCGTTTCAAATTATACATTTTTTTGTATTTTTTAAAACAAATTATTTAAATAGGTGTCGGGGGCGGGATTTGAGCCCGCGACCTCCTGATATCTTAGCGCCAAAAGGCAAATACTTTTTTCGAACCCTTTATAGCTTTGCTTATGAGTCAGGCGCTCTAACCAAGCTGAGCCACCCCGACAATAGGTTTTTAATAGCCGTATAAAACAATCATTATAAAAATTTTCTAAACAAAATCCTCACTAATCATCAAATAATTCTTATTTCTCATAAAAATTGTTTTAATTTTTTCTTTTTTTGCTCTTATTTTAAGTTCTTTATCATTTGAAAAAACTATACCATTTAATTTTTTTGCAATAGAAAGCACCGCATCATCAGCGGTTTCAGATGCATCCTTAACTATCTTGTAATTTTCAACTAGTTTAAGAGCAGGTTTTGCAAGTTTTTTCTTTTTACCTTTTCCTTTTTCAGATAAAACTTTAAGTTCTTCAATAATCCTTAGGGGCACAACTATTTCATATCTACCTAAAATCTTAGTTAACTCCTGTTCTAAATTTATAGAATACTCAAAAAGCATCAATATTGCACTACTATCAAAAACAACTATTTTTGAGGCTGGATTTCCCCGTAACCTATCAGATGCCATCGACTATCAATCCTTCTACTAATTGCTATTCTTTGACATTCTTGAGCACAAACCGGTAGTTTAAGCTTAACTCCAACAATTTCACCATGAAACTCTTTTACAATCCCAACAGTTGTTGCAGTACCAATAGTAAGCATTAAAGGCTCGTTTGTTCGGATAGGTTCAACATTTTTCTCATCAACTGTTCCAACAACACGTTTCAATAGATTAATAGAAAGACTAAAGCTGTCCATCACAGGTGGCAATTCATTAGGCCTACCAATGACTTTTCCAGCATATGAATCAGATTTAGTACGAGCAGGATCAAGATATGTGCCTATTGCAATAAGACCCCCCGGTGTTGCCTCTGAAACAGATTTGCCAGCTGTAAACAATGAATCAATCGTAGTAATAATAGGCTCAATTTTTGCCCTACCTTCCACTTCTACATGACGACCGGGACGGATTTCAATTTCTTCACCTTTTTTAAAGACACCCTGTATCAACGATCCACCTATCACACCGCCACGAAGATCATTTGGTCTAGCACCTGGTTTATTTATATCAAAACTGCGGGCTGTATACATTAAAGGTGGTTTGTCTTTATCATGAACCGGCGTTGGAATAGTTTTTTCTAAAGCTTGAATTAAAACATCGATGTTTATATCCTGATGAGCACTAACTGGAATAATTGGTGCATCCTCTGCAACTGTTCCTTTTACAAATTTTAAAATCTGCTCATAGTTTTTAACAGCATTATTCTCTGTTACAAGATCTATTTTATTTTGAATAATAACAATGTTTTTAATACCTGAAATATCTAAAGCAGTTAAATGCTCACGAGTCTGAGGTTGAGGACAAGGCTCATTTGCAGCAATAACAAGAACTGCACCATCCATAATTGCAGCACCTGAAAGCATTATAGCCATAAGGGTTTCATGCCCTGGTGCATCAACAAAAGATACAACGCGCAATAACTCTGTAGGGCTGCCACAGCTTGGACATTTACGGGCTATACCGTAACATTTCGGCTCTTCACATTTTGGGCATTTATAAAAAGCTGCATCTGCATAACCAAGTTTTATACTGATACCACGTTTTAATTCTTCTGAATGCTCATCAGTCCATTTACCTGTAAGACGCTGGGTGAGAGTTGTTTTACCATGATCAACATGGCCTATCAGTCCAATATTTACTTCAGGTTGTTTTGGAAGACTCATTATTTATCCTCTTTAACTTCCTCTTTTTTCTTCTCATCTGATGATTTCTCATCATTTTTCAAAAGAGATTCAATAGGTTTTGAACTATGTTTTGTAACCTTCATATTTATCTGAACAATATCTTGCCCTATAGTATTACCACGCATTGATTTTTTCTTTCGCATACCCTTTTCTATCTCATGAAATCCTTTACCATCGCTTAAAAGAAGTCTTCTACGAACCATGCCTGGCAGATCATTTCTCATTGCAAAACCATCTTTATCGGAACCACCAGTTATCTGTAATTTATAACCAGGTAAAGAAATAAATATACCATCTACTTCGTCACCTATTTTTTTACCAATTAAAGAATTAGCATGATGACCACTAATTGGCACCTGATATGATTTACCGCCTTTTGTATCATTTACTACTACTTTGAATTCGACCATATTATTTTCACCATTATTTTATTGCTTTTTTATGTTTTGTTTTCCCGGTAACTAAATTATATATTAATAATCTTTGTTTTACCAAGATTTATTATTATTTTATTAATTCAAATCTTTTTTCTCCATATAATAACTCTATAAAAACATTGCTATAGCAATAAGGCCATTTTTTTAATAAAATATATAAACAATAGCCTTATTTGCAAGTGCTACAAACAGTTAGTCATGTTTGGGGGAGATAAAAGAAAATGTCAGAGTTTATCTGGACATGGAGAAAAGGAGGTACTAAGGTTTTCACTAAAAACACTGATGTTGCAGAACAAGCAATGAAAGAAGGACAACTTGTAATGGGCATGCGTGTAAAACCTAGTATCCTAAAATTTTAAAAAAGTAAATTCTTTAGAGGGGGTTTTACTTTTTTCAACCAAAGATTTTTAGATAGGAATTGTATTAGCCCTTTATATTATGACTAATCTAGATTACAAAAACCTACTTAAAAAAGTAATTGATAGTACTCCTAAAAAAGAAGTAGCCGAGGATAGATTTAAACTTCCAAAAGCAGATATTTTTTATGAAGGAAACACTACCGTTATAAAAAATTTTGATAAAATAACAGATATAATAAATCGAGAACCAGATATCGTTTTAAAATTTTTATTAGGCAATCTTGGAACAGCGGGTGAACTTGTTGGCCCTAGAGCAGTTTTTCAAGGAAAGATTCCGACTAAAAACATCCATGATAAAATCAAAGATTATGTTGATATGTTTGTTATTTGCTCTGAATGTAGCCGTCCTGATACACATCTTGTAAAAAAAGGACGTGAGCTGCTTATACGTTGTGATGCTTGCGGTGCTTTTCGTTCAGTTAAATCTCGTAAGAAAAAGGTTGTAAGTCCGCCTTCTTCAGAAAGTCTTAAAGAAGGTGCAACACTTGAACTTACCATTAAAGACATTGGTAAAAAAGGAGATGGCATCGCTTATCATGATAAATATATTATTTATGTAGCAGGCGCGATTAAAGGGACATCTGTTAAAGTAAAAATTGAAAAAATTTCTGGAACAGTTGCTTTTGGTCATATTGTTCAGGTGTAATTTTTTTAAGGAGAAATCCTACATATACGCCTGCATATTTACCTGCCAAAAATAGCGAAAATTATTTAAACTAAACGTCGCATTCAATTATACGTTTGTCAGACAAATGATGTCTTTTGTCGTTTGTTAGACCCACAACGTACGTGAGTTTGACACACGAATGATGTCAGTATGGCAACAAAAAAAATATGTGAGGAGAAAAAATGGATACGCAACGGATAACAATCAGACTATCCCAGCACGATATACACTCTATCGATCTTTTTGTTAGAGCTGGGGAGTTTGCTACTCGTTCTGAAGTTATTCGTCATGCAGTAAATGATTTTATTAAAAACTACGCCCAAAGTTTAATTGATAAGGCGGAGAAAATCAAAAAGGTCCAAGAATTGGAACTTGCAGTTGAGTCCATTGAACCTTACATGAAAAAATAATGGTTAAAAATTGGAGGGGATGGGATGCACCCCTAACAGAAGGGCGCCTGTGGGGATGGGCGTCCTTCAAACTACCAGCAAAAAAATTTAGGAGGAATGTAATAGATGGGAGAAAAAAATAATATGGAGGCTTTTATAGCCAGCGCAATTAATAATAAAAAAGAAGAAGAAACAAAATTAAATTTTGATGACGCTGAAATGTTTGGCACACCAAGAATCACAATAGTTGGATGCGGTGGCGCCGGCGGAAACACGATAACCAGGTTAAACAAACTTGGAGTGACAGGAGCAAAAACAATAGCTATAAACACAGATAAAATGGCTCTGAATCTTGTTGAAGCAGATCACAAGATTTTAATTGGTGGTCGTTTAACACGTGGACTCGGAGCAGGCGGTTTTCCCGATGTTGGAGAAAGAGCAGCTCGTGAAAGCATACATGAAATTGAAGAGCTTGTAAAAGATTCAGATTTAGTGTTTATTACTGCAGGCATGGGTGGTGGAACTGGAACCGGTTCTGCACCAGTTGTAGCAGAAATTGCAAAAAAACACAATGCAGTTGTAACTTGTATGGTCTCCACTCCCTTTAATGTTGAGCGTGCTCGTCTTATAAAAGCAGATGAAGGACTTGACAAACTTAGAACAAAAGCAGATAGTACCGTTGTATTAGACAACAATAGGCTATTAGAGTTTGTACCAAATCTGCCAATAAACCAAGCATTCTCAGTTATGGATCAAATGATTTCTGAAACAGTAAAAGGAATATCTGAAACAATTACCGTACCGTCATTAATAAATCTTGACTACGCAGATATGAAATCAATTATGGATCAAGGCGGACTTTCTATTATGCTTTGGGGTGAAGCAGAAGAAGATTCAGGTGTAGAAACAATTGTAAAAGAAGCACTTAATCATCCATTGTTAAATGTTGATTATAAAGGTGCAACTGGAGCATTAGTTCATATTACCGGTGGACCAAACATGAGCCTAAGATATGTACAAGATGTAGCAAAATCATTAACTGAAGATTTAGACTGCTACTCAAATGTCATACTTGGTGCACGTGTACTACCCGAGTTTGAAGGCAAATGCCGTGTAATGGCAATTATGACTGGTGTACAATCACCAAATATACTTGGTCCAAAAAGCACACCAATGCTTGAAAGACAACCAATGAAACCTATGGTTGCAAAAGCAAAAGTAGATATTGATTTTGTTCGCTAAAAAAAAAATCAATTCTCTTTCTTTTTTTTAATTTTTTATTTTTGTACCATTAAATTTCTGATTAGTAATTGCTTTTTCAAGTTCATCTAGGTTTTTACCATTTAAAACAAATGTCGGAATTTTTGCTTTTTGTATAATTCCTAGTGCAGGCCCATCAATCACCATGTTTTTACCAGCACTCTCCCAACTAGTACCATGTTCTTTTACCATTTCATCAATTGAAATTTCATCATATTTTTTTGCATCAAAATACTTGTTTGGATCTTTATCATAAACACCGTCGACATTAGTTGCAACAATAAACTTTGAAGCATGAATCTTCTCAGCAAGCTCGGCTGCCGCCATGTCTGTGCTATGACCCGGTGTTGTACCACCCATAATAATTATTTTATCAAGCATTTTTTTTGCTTCATCTGTTGATTCAGGTATAACCTTGTTTGCATTTTCAAGTATACCTGATAAAACTTTTGCGTTTTCACGGGTTACATTTATACCAATAAGATCTAGTTTTTCTTCAGAAAGACCTTGTTTTCTTCCTTCTTTTATTAGCTGTCTTGCTTTTTTTCCACCACCGACTACTAAATAAATTTTATAGTTTTTTGATAAGTTTTTAAAAAGATTATTTAATTTTTCAAAAAAATCCTTATCTACTTGATCTGAAAAAAGCACTGATCCGCCAATTGCTATTACAATTTTTTCCATACTTTAGCCTGAATGCAGATAATATTTATTATTATTTTTAAAGAAAAAATTATGCTACTTCTGGGCCAGATTGAGCTTTTGTAGGTTTATTTCCCAAGCGAACTTGTGGAAGTGGTATAGGTGGTGGTAATGCTAAGTCTTTTGCAATTCCTACAGCCTCTGGAACACAAGCATGCATTATAGCTGTATGCAAACGACTTGCTATTTCATCAGGTACCTTTCTTTTATCATTCCACTCTTTTGATATATCCTTTGCATCAATATTTTCATATATCAATTGACCTTCAATTTTGATAACGCCTACTGAACCATAACTTGCAGCATATTGAAAATCAACAGATGCTTGATTATCTTTTATATAGCTTATATGAGTAAAAGAACTGTTATGATCTATCCTTATCTGTTTAGGCCTTTCATCAATATTAGTGTATCTTCTTGCTTCGATGGTCTTTAAATTGATATTTTTGATTTTCATAGTTAACACTAGTAAAAGGATACCTAGTTTTTACATGTTTCGTTTATTTGATTAAATTTTAGAAAAATACATAAATAACTAAAAGTATGACCATGCCGGGGAGTTTATGATAAAAAGAATAATTACACTAATAATCGCCATTGTGATGATCACATCCGGCTGTGTATTAATAGCACAAAGCCAAGAAATAAGTGCAACTATAACCTCAGATGATACTTCAATTTCTGTTACTGAAAACATATTATTTGAAACAGCATCTGGTGATTCTTTAGAATTTTGGGTTCAAAATGATGCAACAGATATCAGTGTCAAAATATCAGGTGAATCTTTAGAACATGAATCAATTGGAAATAACAGATATTTAACTAATTTATCACTTTATACAACAGATGAAGATAACTTAGATATCATAATAACATATAAACTAGACAAAGACACAACTAAATTTGAAAAAACGATAATTTATAATCTTTCTTTATTAAAAATTACTTTTGATGGAAAAGAGATATATTCTAGCACAAATCTAAAATCTGGAAGTACAATAAACGTTGTTTTACAAAAAGAAACAGAAGGGCAAACAATAATAGAACCTGCAGATACTTCAATTTATAATTATATCATAATTCTACTTGTTATTGCAATAATATTTTTGTTAATAATAAGCAAAAAAACCGGCAGTTTACAAAAAACATCAAAGAAAAAAGAACAAAGAAGTGCATCAGAAGAACTACTTTCGACTAAAAAAACACTTTTAATGGAAATGCTAAAAGAAATTGAAAAAAAACACAGAGGAAAAAAGATATCAGATGATACTTATCATAAACTTAAAGGCGAGTTTAAACAAGATGCCGTAGAAACAATGAAACAGTTAGAAGATTTTAAAAAATAAATCTCTTACTTTTTGATTTTAAAAATCAAATAAACTCTGTTGATTATTATCAACTTTTTCTTTTATGTTTTCTTCTTCTTTTTCCGTTATTTCCAATCTTTCTAACTCAGAACTAGCCATTATTTCTTTAATTTTATGAGCATGTGTTTTTCCAAGTAAAAATTCTACTTCATCTTCATTTAAATCTAACTTTTCTTTCATCTTAATTGCAAAAGAAGTGTTATTTTTAAACATGTGAATAAAATAAAAAAAAACGTCTTCTTTGTTTTTCTTATTTGAAAGATGTGTCGCTTTGCTTAATTTTTTAATAACTGAATCTTTTACATCAAAACTTGTTTTACCTGTTTTTTTACTACGAAGCCAAACAGGAAAATCATATTTATTATTAGGATAATTATGCGTTTTTGCAACTGCAACACCACCATTCATAATGTCGCATGCATAAGACCAAAGACAGTACTCTTGACAGGCAAAAGTTCTACCAAGAAATATATCTGCTTTTGATAAAGCTTCAAAACCATTTACAAGATCGTTTCTATCAATGTATTCCTTTGGAAGATTTTCATTAAGCCACAGTATCAAAAGATTTGGATCAGCATCTAAATGAAGAACGCTTTCTTTCATAGAACTTAAATTTTTAGTTTTAAATACTTCGCGCATAAAAGCAAAAATATCTTTTTCACGATCACGATAACCTAATACTTCAAGACTTTTTGAATCAATTTGAGTTCTATTCATAGAAATAGATTGCAAGTCATTAACAGCTGAACGAATATCTCCTTTTGCTCTATCGGCAATACTCTGCAAAACTTTTTGATCGACATTTATATCTTCTGAAAGACAAATTCTTTTTAAAAGACCAACCACCTGGTTTGGATACGGGTCATAAAAACGTATGAGTTTACAACTATTTTTTAAAACTTCGCCACTGCCTTTTATCAGGTTATAATAGTCATTAACAATTAAAATCATAGGTTGACTTGTGATTTTTATAGTATCGATAATTGCTTTTTTTCCACCACGATCACTAAAATCACCTGTTTCTTTTCCAGATACTTCAGCACGCTCGTAAAGATTATCTGCTTCATCAAGAATTATAAGTTTTCTCCCACCCCTCTTAGAAGATATAAATGCGCCATCACTAGAAAATGTTTCGTTGACTGCACCATATGTAGCAACAGTTTTTATTTTCTGAGCATTTCTTGCATCAGAAGTATTTAATTCAATTGGAGTCCAATTAAAATCTTTTGCAAGAGCGATAGCACTACTTGTTTTACCAGTTCCAGGCTTTCCTGATAAAATAACTGCTTTATTTTTAGGAATACCTTTGGACCATGCACTAGCCCAGCGTCTAAACTCGAGCACTGCTTTTTCATTTCCAACTATCTCGTCAAGAGATTTTGGCCGGTATTTCTCTGTCCAGTCCTCCATTTTCAGATTAAATATAAGGATAAGTATTATTTTAATATTTACTATTAAAATTGGCACAAGCTTTTTATCAGAATGTTTTATTTCACCCTTCAAAACAACTTTTTTGCGAGGATGGCCCAGCCCGGCACGGCGAAGGATTGCTAATCCTTTGGTCTTACGACCACGGGAGTTCGAATCTCCCTCCTCGCGTAAATATAACAAATTTTTTAATATAACAAGTAATTATCGTAGATTATGAAAGTATTTTTTGGTGCTGCGATAC
>CAZFAZ010000055.1:0-43446 GCA_964517155.1 uncultured Thermoplasmatales archaeon | reverse complement strand
TATATCGCCGCCGAGCGTGGATGCGGCATGACCGTTAGGGCTTGCCGAGGAAGCGAAGGCGTAATTAGGGGATTATAAGGGCACAGCCCTTATTTCACTCATATTCATCTTTTTGGTAAAAATTATTTGAGTGTGTATTAGCAGTAGTTTCGAAAGTCCCTATCAATGAACGAAAAAATTGCTAGATTACCATTGACTTAGATTCACCGATTTTATTTTAAGAGTAATTCTGCAAAACAAAAATTTATTATAAGATAAACCGGTTTAGAAGAAAGTCGTATGGGATAGTATGGAAGGTTTTATTTGTCCTGAATGTGGAAAACGAACAATGATAAAAAAAGAAGTAGAACCTAGAAAATATCAACTGGTTTGTTCTAACTGTGGTTTTCAACATGGTCTACTTCCTAAAGATGATAAAAAGAGGGGTTTTGTTTAGCAAATAGCTATAAATTCAGATCATCTATTTATTTTAGAAAAATGCAGGAATTTTTTCTGTTTTTTTTAAAAAAAAGTTAAGATATGAATAAAAAAATGGTTAATATAACAAGTATGCAATGAGGTGAACAATATTCTTGATATAATACAGATTAATAAAAAAATAGAATTTCCAAAAATTTTACCCGAAAAAAAATTTATTGATTTTTTACATTGCCATCTTGGACAATATAAAGATTCTAAAGAAGATATATCCAAAGCAGTTGATTATGCTTTTTCAGATGTCCAAGGAAAAGGTGGTTTTTTACTAGCAGCAATAGAAGATGGAGTAGTTTTAGGTGAAATTGTGATTAATAATTCTGGCATGTCTGGTTATATCCCTGAGCATGTTCTTGTGTATATTGCTGTTGATAAAAAATATCGCGGTAAAGGAATTGGTAAAAAATTAATATTAAAAGCAATTGAGATTTGTGATGGTGATATATCTTTGCATGTAGAGTATGATAACCCAGCTTTTGAGATTTATAAACATGTTGGTTTTACAACTAAATATGCAGAAATGAGATATAAAAATGGAGATAAAGTTTAAATGGCTAAATTGAGAATATTTCCTGATAAAATAATTAAAAATATTTCTAAAATGAATGATTATTGTCATAAATATGATAAAGAGTGGACTTTTGTTACCAAAGTCCTAGGTGGTTACAAACCTCTTTTAGAAAAAATATTACATGACGAAGTAATTCTTGGAACACATTCAATTGGCGATTCAAGAGTTTCTAGTTTACGAACAATAAAAAAAATTAATCCTAATCTTATAACAATGTATCTTAAACCCCCTTCTTCAATTTATATAAAAAATATTGTTAAATATGCAGATATTTCTTTAAATACAGAGTTTTCAACTATTAAGAAATTAAATGAAGAAGCAAAGAATCAGAAAAAAAATCATAAAATAATAATTATGATTGAAATGGGTGAACTTCGTGAAGGTGTTGTTCGTGAAAAATTTTTAGATTTTTATTCAAAAGTATTTAATTTAAAAAATATTGATGTAATTGGAATTGGTACAAACCTTGGATGCATGTATGGAATTGAGCCAACTTTTGATAAACTTATTCAGTTAAGTCTCTATGAACAACTAATTGAGATTAAATTTCAAAGAGATTTGAAACTTGTATCCGGAGGAAGTTCTATTACATTACCTTTACTTGGAAAAGGAAAAGTTCCAAAAACAGTAAATCATCTTAGAATAGGAGAAGCAATTTTTTTAGGAACATCACCATTTACTAATAAAAAATTTTTAAATCTATCTACTAATGCTTTTGAGTTTGATGCAAATATTGTTGAATTTGAAAAAAAAGAGAGAATACCTGATGGGGTTATTGGTAATGGCAATGTTGGACATGCCGATTTAAAAGCTAAATCAACAGACATCGCTCAAGAATATAAAGCAGTATTAGACTTTGGAGTAGTTGATGTTGATATTAATAATATAAAACCTAAAGATCAAGGAGCTCACTTTGTTGGTACAACATCTGATTTAACAGTTTATAGTCTTGGTAAAAAACCTAAAGATTACAAAACAGGAAAGATTTTAAGATTTTCTCCAGATTATATGGCAGTCGCACGCCTAATGAACTCTAAATTTATTGAAAAAGACATTGTGTAATTTTCCAAGTTAATTATCTATCTTATTGTTGTTTGGTGTTTTCTTGCTTAAAAAATATTGTAATTTTAATAGACAGTTTTTACAAAAACTTGTTTTATATTTTTCACAAAAAGAGTTATAATAAATAAAGTAGCAAGTGAAATAACAATGGTTGCGCCTGGTGGCAAATCATAATTAAGAGACATTAATGACCCATAAAAAGTAACGATACAACCAATAATTATTGCAAAAAACATCATATTTTTAAGATTATGAGTAAAAAGATTAGAAATTGCTGCAGGAATAGTAAGCATCGCAATAACAAGAACAACACCAACAACTTTAATCAAAACAACTGTAGTAAGTGCGATTAAAACCATTAAAACCAAATATAACATATCAACTTTTATACCAGAGATGCGAGCAAATTCTTCATCAAAAGTTAGAAGATGTAAATCCTTATACAAAAAAATAGTAACAAAAATAATTAAAATTAAAAGTCCAAACATAAGATATATATCCTGCATCTTAATTAAAAGTACATTTCCAAATAAGATACTAACCGGATCCTGAACAAGTATTTCATTTCTATCAACCTGATTTAAAAACAATACTCCAAGAGCCATACCAACAACCCATAAAATACCAATTGTCGAGTCTTCTCTGAGACGAGTTCGGATAAAAGGAAGACCCATAATAACAGCAGCCACAAGTGCAAAAATCAAAGCACCAACCAAAGGTTCAATAAATACTATGCCCAAATACTGAAGATAATAAGCAAATCCAATACCTCCAAAAGTAGTATGAGCAATACCTCCACTAATAAAAACAACACGTTTAACAACAACATAAGTTCCAATAATTCCACAGGCAAAACTTGCCAGCAGTCCTGCTATAAACATCCTTTGAACAAAAGGGTACTGAACCATCTCAAAAATATCTGCAACCAAACTATTTTACACCTTTTTTATTACTTTTTTTATGTTCATCAAGTACTCTATGAGGGACTCCATGGGCGATTAGATCTACTGGGCAACTATATGTCTTTTCAAGCATTTCTTTACTTATAGTTTTTTCATCATCATGAGTAAACATAAAATGATTAAGACAAGCAACACGGTCAACATATGATGAAATAACACCAATATCATGGGTTACAAGAAGAATTGTAACAGATTTGTTCAATTCTTTTAAAAGGTTATAAAAATTTATCTGTAAATCTTTGTCAATACTTGCAGTTGGTTCATCCAGTAGTAAAATTTTAGGATTTGATACAAGAGCACGAGCAATAAAAACTCTTTGTCTTTGCCCGCCAGAAAGTTCACTTATATGTCGTTTTTTATATTCTAACATATTAACTTTTTTTAAAGCATCAATTGTTGCTTTTTTATCATCAGATGAATACAGAGGATGACTCCCTCGAATACTTCTACGGCCCATTAATACAACATCCCATACAGAGATAGGATAATGTTTATCATACTCTGAATATTGTGGGACATAACCTATATTTTTACGTCCAATTTTAGGTGGTTGTCCATAGATGTGTATAGTGCCTTTTTTTGGATGTAACAAACCAAGTATTATTTTTAGAAGAGTGGATTTTCCTCCACCATTAGGACCGATTATTCCAAAGAAATCTTTACTATAAATGTTACAATTTATATTTTCTATTACAATTTCATTGTCATATCCTGCAGAGATATTTTTTAACTCAATTGCAACGTTTTTTTGCATTGAAAACTTTTGCTCCTTACAATTTATTTAACTGAAAATGTTTTATGAATATAATTAATTATTGGATTTAACTATTTTTAAATCCAGTAACCATATCTTCAGCAAGTTTTGTAACTGTTTCTTCATAATTATTCATCAAAGGATTTGCAAAAACAACATTTCCGCCTATTTCATCTGCAATTGTTTCTGCACTTGATGTATCAAATTGTGGTGCAACAAAAATAACTGTTATATTTTCATCTTTGGCTTGAGAAATAATTGCATCAATTCCTGCTGGACCTGGTTGTTTTCCTTCATCTTCAATTGCAATCATTTTTAGATTATAGGCATCTCCAAAATAACCCCATGCTGGATGATACACCATAAAAGATTTGCCTTCATATGGTTGTAACAAGTTACTAACATTTGTGTGTAGATTATCAAGTTTAGATATGTATGCTTGATAGTTTGTGTAATACTGTTCTTGATTGCCGGGATCTATTTTAACAAGGCCATTATAGACTACTTCAGCCATTTTTTTGAAATTTTCGGGTGATGTCCATATATGTGGATCTGTTCCTGTGTGATCATGACCCGCCTCTCTTTCATTTTCATTATCTTGTTCGTTTTCATGATGATTTTCTTTTCCATAATGCTCATCAAAAGAAATAACAGAGATGTCTTCTGAGCAATCAAAAACCTGTAAATCTGATTTTTGCTCAAGAATTGTATCCATGTAAACAACTTCAAACTCAACATCAGAACCAACCGTGAAATATGCTGTTGCTTTGGCAACTTTTTTCATCTGATCTGGTGTTGGTTCAAAAGAATGAGGACTTTGACCTGCTGGAACCATAATTGTAACATCAATGTATTCTCCGCCGATAAATTCTACCATTTCAGCTTGTGGAACAATGGTTACTAAAACACCGACTCTATCTGAGGTTTGATTGTCGATACAGCCGGATAATGAAACTGTTATCATTGCAATGCACAGCATAATTGAATATAAGATTTTTTTATTTATCATATAATTCTACCCACACACGGTTATTGTTAATAATACTTATGTAATTTATTATTAACTTTTATGGTCAAGTATATAAATATATTATTAATTATTTGTTTTTATGACTATAATAAGCATATCATTAAATGAGCATATTCTAAAGGACATTGAAAAAATACAAAATGAACATGGATACTCAGGTAGATCAGAAGTTATAAGAGCAGGCGTTAGACTTCTAATCTCAGAAACTAAAGATACTAAAAAACTATTTGGAGAAATAAACTCCATACTTCTTGTTATACATCATCATGATTCAGAAAATGCAGTTTCAGAAATTAAACATGATTTTAAAGATATTACAAAGACACAGATTCATAGCCATTTTGAAAAAGAAAAATGCCTTGAAATATTTGTTTTACAAGGCAAAGCCGATAGAATAAAAGAGATGCATAGGCTTTTTAATACTAATAAAAAAATGGATATTGTTAAATTAATTGTCCCATAATCTTAACAAAAAAACTTAATGCTAACTTCTTATTTAATTTTACTCAAACAATAAAAATCTATTTTGTATGGTTTAATCACACATTATAACTTCGGCATAAGCCATTTATTTTCTCTTATGAACCACTTTATATTACAAAGATTAAAATCATTAAAGGGCATATATGGCATACTGAAGACAAATCTTGAAACATGAAAAATTATTTTTAAGGGTGCGTTCTTAAAAATCGATAAAATATGAAGGAATTTTCATGGATAAAATATTAAAAATTGCTGCTATTGAAACATTTTATGGTGGTTCACATCAAGTTTTTATTGATGGTTTGATACAACATTCTCGTCACAATATTACGCTTTTTACGCTGCCAGATAAATTCTGGCGCTGCCGGATGAAAAAGGGTGCTGCAGAAATTATTCAGAATGCTGATAATCTTAAAGAATTTGACCTCATCTTTATGACTAGTCTCTGCAATGTATCTGAGCTGAAGGCTCTTGTAGGCCCAACCTGTCCACCTATTATGTTGTATGTTCATGAAGATCAGCATACTTACCCCCGAAGTACTAAGCAGAAAAGGGATTTTCAGGTCGAGTGGATCGATTTCATGAATACGGTCACAGCCGATCTTGTGATATATAATTCTGACTTCCATCGCAATAGCTATCACAGTGCACTTAGGACATTTATCAAAGAAATCCCCCGCACAACACTGTCATCTGAATACTGGATAAAACGTGCACAGGAACGATCTGCAACAATTTACCCAGGAACAGATACTCCAGATAACCTTTCTAAACACTCTTCGGTAAACAATGTGCCACGGATAATTTGGAACCATCGCTGGGAATACGATAAACAGCCAACCCTTTTTTTAAAGACACTTACTCTATGCATGGATGCCGGATATGATTTTGAAGTAATCCTGTTAGGCCAATCACCTTCCACCCTATCTAAGAAATACAAAATTCTTATCAATCAACTCTCTGAACGCATTTTTCATTACGGATATGTTGAATCCCGAGAGGATTATTTTTCGTTCCTTGCCTCAGGAGATATAGTTGTCAGTACAGCTATTCAGGAAAATTTTGGACTTTCAATCGTCGAGGCCGTTCAGTGCGGTTGTTTCCCACTGCTTCCAAACCGTCTTTCTTATCCTGAAATTATTCCCAAAGAATATCATGCCAGTATGTTGTACAATACTGATGATGAACTTTTTAGTCGTTTGACGGCCATACTTGAAAAAAAACCATTTTCGCAAAAGGCTTTATGCCAGAAGTTTATGGTGCATCGTTGGGAAAATCGTATTAATGAGTATGATAATATTTTTAATACCTTGTTGCTACATTAGTAAACTACTCTGTATAAAAAACCAGTTGAAAAAAATACGATTGCAATTTGGATTTGTATTTTAGATAATTTAGTTTCGGTGAAGTTTATTTTGATTTCTTTTGAGTTTAGCTCTTTCTTTAAATCTGCAACCACTTGTTTTAGCGTCTTACCGGTTTTTGAACATCTAATACAAGTACTCTTGTTTGTATCAAGATGCTTCCATTCAATACACAGTTTCTTCATTTATATCACTATTTAGGACAGCATTGAATATTATTCTTCATCAAATCTTTATAATCAGAAAGAACATCATGCACCCAGCAGTCATCGTTACCTGCACTTTCACGAAATACAAGTGCCATAATATAAGCAAGTTCCTTTAGTGTTGCACCTGCTTCAAGAGCACCTTTGAAATGCTTACGAACACAAGGAGCGCTGCGTCCTTTTATAGCCATTGAAAAACATATGAACTGATAGGTTTTTTCATCGATCGTCCGTTTTTCTTTATACATTTCATCTATTTTATCAAATTCTTTTGAAAACTCTGGGAACCATTCCTCAATTATTCTCATAAATCCATCATCTCCTTAATTCAACAATTTTTTAATTTCATCAGCACTTGGTACATGACCAACGATTTTTACTTCTCCGTCAACTACAACCGCGGGTGTCATTATAACACCGCGATTAACAATCTCCTGCAAATCCTCAATTTTTACAACTTCTACATCTTTACCAAGCTCGTCAACAACCTGCCTGACTATTTTTTCAGTTGCCTTACATTTTGGGCAACCTGTGCCTAAGATTTCCATTTTCATATTTTTTATCACATCCTTTGTTATTATCCAAAAATTAAACCATATGTAAAACCAACAATTGTAGCAACAAGTATCACCAAAGCAAAATACACAAATGCTTTTTTCTTACCCATAACCTTTGTAATAACAACCATATTGGGAAGACTTAAAGAAGGACCAGCGAGAAGTAATGCTAGAGCAGGTCCACCACCCATCAAACCAGCACTATAACCAAACAAATCACCAACTATAGCAACTTCCAATAGTGTGGGCATATACAGAATAGCACCAATGACTGATGCAAATAAACATGAAAAAATATCGTTGCCTCCGATATATGGTGCAACAGCAACACCAATAGCATTAGCCGGATCTGCACCAGGAAGCAAATATGCTGCAATTCCACCAATTATTCCTACGATAAAAACACCAACAAGAAGAATAGGAAATATTTTTTTCGTCAAACTCCAAGTTTCCCTACCCCACTCTTTTACTTCATCACGGGTATAATAAAAGATGAGAAGAACCGAAACAATCAGTGTTAGAATATAAACAATAGCAAGTTTTGGGACCCAAGGAATATATTCAGCACTAGCTGCACCAATAACAAGAATTAAAACAAGAGATACAAAAAACAAAAGTGAAATCCAAATAGGGCGTTTATTATCTTCTTCCCCTGTTTGAGTTGCAAACATATTATTATCGTTTTTTTTCTCTCTTTCTTCTTTTCTAAAAATAAATGCCATCAAAAGGCCGATAACAACTGCCATAAGAACTGCAGATACAGCTCTTGCAAGACCAATGCTGTAACCCAAGACCTGTGCAGTGAGAACTATTGCAAGAACGTTTATGGCAGGACCTGAAAAAAGAAAAGCAGACGCGGGACCAATACCGGCACCACGCTTATAAATGCCAGTAAACAAAGGGAGAACCGTACAGCTGCAAACAGCAAGAATAGCACCAGAAATAGATGCAACAGAATATGAAATATATTTTTTAGTATTAGCGCCAAAATATTTCAAAACGCCTTGTTTTGAAACAAAAACAGCAATTGCTCCTGCGATAAAAAAAGCTGGAATAAGGCATGTAAGAACATGTGCAGAAAGATAATCTAAAAGCATTTCAAAGCCTGCAATAATTATATCAATTGGGTTCAATTTTTCATACTCCTTACCATTTTAATTATGTCAAAAATTTTTTTATTAGAAGATTCAATTAAAATATTTGTTTTATCCCTTTTTTCAGAGATTAAGCCAGCGTTTTTTAAAATTTTTATATGATGTGAAACATTAGGCTGTGACTTACCAGATATTGGAATGATTTCACAAATGCATTTAGGTTTATTTTTTACTGAATTAAGAATTTTTAATCTTGTTGAATTACCTAATGCTTTAAAGACATCAACATTATTCATCTGATAAGTATAAGTATATTCAAATATTTAAATATTGCCATATAGTTATACTGCTAAAGGATTTGTTTAGCCCTGTCAATAATATCAAAAACTTCTTTATTTGAAATTTTTATCATATTCCTTGTCCCATCCTTGCGCTCATCAACAATTCTAGCATTTTTCAAAACCTTCAAATGCTGAGAAACATTAGGCTGAGACTTACCAGTATAAGGAATGATTTCACAAATACATTTTTCACCATCTCTAACACATTCAAGAATTTTCAAACGAGTAGGATCAGCAAGCGCCTTAAAGATATCAACTTCACTCATTAAAAAATGATAAGAATATTCTTATCTTTAAATATTGCTATGTTTTTTTACAATAAAAATAACAAACTAAATCAAAGGTTTTTTACGCAGCCAACCTAAATCACTAATATAAAAATATGACAATTTTTTAAAGCCTTGGCTTTTAGGCAATACTTATAAAAAAAATTAGCATTCAACAAATAGATTAAATGGAAAATTACAAAAACTATATCTATCCAGATTACAACGATAAAATAACTGTAAAAATGATAGAAGAAAAAGAAGCAAGGGAGTGCGTAGGATGCTGGCAAAAAGATGAAGAACGTATAATGCATTTGATGAAAAGTCAAATCAAAGAGTACGTCAAAAAAGAAAACCCATGGTTTTTAGATGCCGGTTGTGGAGATGGTCGGCTATTGCCTGAGTTTGAAAAATATTTTAATAACATATTGTTTATAGATCCTGATAAAAATCGGATTTTGGCCGCAAAGAAATTCGTTAGTAGATTAAATCTTACAGATAAAGTAACTTGTAAAACTTTATCAATAGAATCAATCGATTCAGAACAAAAGTTTGATGTTATACTCTGTAACCATGTGTTGCAACATGTTAATACAGGCAATATACTAAAAATTCTCGAAAAAATGTATGAAGTTTTAAATGAAAATGGTTTACTTTTTATTACGACATGCAACTCAACAAAAAATAAGGATTATTTTATAAAACAATATATAAAAAATTCTAAAATTATTGAAGAAAAAATTACAGAAGAAGAATTTAACACATTAGTTTATAATAAAAAAAAACTCCCGATTCATTTTTTTGATAAAGAGAAATTGATAACTCTTTTAAAGAATTTAAATTTCAAAGTAATATACTTTGAAAAATTCCATAACGATAGAGATATGTTTATCTCTCTAACCAAAAATATTTAGGCGATATCTTATGTTACAAAAAAGTTTTACAAAAAAAATGCCCGATCAGAAAAAAAATCTTTTAAAATTTAATAATACATATTTTGCGTATCTAAGTACATTTTTTCTTGATATAAACGATGCTACAACACTAGAAGATTTTATAAAAAAATTAAAAGAAAAAGGGCTAAATGCTAACTGGGATAAACTATTTTCAGAAAAATTTAGAATAGCTGAAGAGTTTCTTCTACCTTCTGAAATATGCAAAAAACGTTTTAGAATAAAGTTAGAGGATTTTACGATAACTCTAAAATCTTCATCAAAAATTGATTTTATGCGCAAACCATTGACTGTAGAAGTATTTTTGACGGTATATAGCGAGTTGAGTATAGGGATTCTGATGTTTAATGTAAAATTAAACAATTATAGCACCGATGATTTGATTTTGGTTAGACAATATTTTGATGGAAGAGAAAAAATCAAAACAGATTTATATAAATCTGTTAATTCAGACAAATCTAGTTATTTAACTATAAAAGAGATTATAAATCATTATATTGTATCCCTTAGTAAAGTCTTTAAATCTAAAACAAAACCTGAAAAAACACTTTATACAAACATATTTGAAATTGGTCAAGCAAACAATTTTAAAACAACTAATCCAAAACATATTGTTGAAAAATTTCCAAAGCAGTTATATGGGTTATTAACTGGAGATGAAGGATGGAGATTTGTACCTAAAAAAAGAGCAGAAGAAATATTATCAATAAATTGGACCACTAGAGATTTTCTTTTGGTCTTATCATTCCATCATTGCGTATTGCTATTGAACTTTAAAGACTCTGAAAGATATAAAAAGTATTTAGAATCGTGCAATAGTTTAACAAAATCTTATGGGAAAAAAGTTGAAGATTATTTTACATTTTCACCAGAAATTGCAGGTCTTAACCACGGGCCTTTGTTAATATTAGAAAATGCATCAGTTGAAAGATTTTTATTAAATGAACTTTTAGAAGCTAAAGCAAATATAAAAAAAATAAAAATAAGTAATTTCTTAAAAGAAAGAGATAAAATTATTGAGACATTAAACAAACTATCATATATTGATATTAAAGAAATAAGAGAGATGTCTTGGTTGATTAACGAAAGAATGTTGATTATAAATGATATAAAAGAAGCTAAAGCTAAATTAGAATTATTTGAAGGCGAAATTCTAATCAAATATAACCAAAGAATAAATCGCTTAATTATTTTTTTAACTATATTAGGATTAGTTGTTGCAGGAATCAACTTAATAAAACTATAACTCAATAAAAAAAATCTAAAAATATAGATAAACTTTGTAAAAAATTCGATAAACCAAAAAATTATTATCATAATAAGTCGTTGGAAAACAAAAAAAATGATGATTTTTTAAAATAAAAATAACAAACTAAATCAAAGGTTTTTTACGCAGCCAACCTAAATCACTAACATAAAGCTCGCGAATATCCTTTAAACCAAATTTAAGCATAGCAAGACGCTCAAGGCCTAAACCCCATGCAAGAACAGGCTCTTTTATACCAATAGGACACGTAACCTCTGGTCTAAAAATACCGCTACCGCCAAGCTCCATCCATTTATTATTATAAAATACATCTACTTCCATACTAGGCTCAGTATAAGGAAAATAACCTGGTCTGCAACGAATCTTTTCAAAACCCATGCGACGATAAAACTCTTTAAGTACGCCTATAAGCTGCTTAAAATTAGCACCCTTTTCATGAATGATTCCTTCAATCTGATAAAACTCAGGTAGATGTGTTGAATCAATGTTTTCTTTTCTAAAAACACGACCCAGTGAAAAAACCTTACACGGTGGTTTTGGATGCTCATAAAGATAACGAATTGTATTTACAGTAGTATGAGTCCTTAGAAGAACACGCTCTCCTTCTTCTTTTGAAAATTTATACCCCCAACCAGTAGAACCCGTGTTTCCACCATTCTCATGAACATCTGCTATTTCCTGTACAAGTTTTCCATCTTTAATCTTTATTTTAGAAGGTTTTTTACAATAAAGTGTATCTTGCATCTCACGAGCAGGGTGATCTTGAGGGATAAAAAGCATATCCATATTCCAAAAACAGGTTTCAACATAATCTCCTTGTATCTCTTCAAATCCCATCTCCAAGAAAATTTGTCTTATCTCTGAAATAAGATGAACAAGTGGATGAGATTTACCACCATATACTGCTGGTGCAAATGCATTGATATCATAAGGCCGTATATCTTTATTTTTCCATGAACCACTCTTAATTATTTCAGAGTTTATCTGAGAAATCTCATCTTTGAGTTCAAGACCTTTATCAATTATTTTTTTACCATTTTCATTTAAAATAATTGTGCAAGTAATCACTTCTTTTTCTTTAATTATATTTTTACGTGACAACAGAGATACAATCTTGTTTTTATCTATTTCGCTGTTTGGTTTTTCATTTAAAAATTTTAATGTTTTCTCCTCATGGGTTTCAACTTTTAAAGTTTTTTTACCTTCATCTGTAATAATTAAATAGGTATCTTTTTCTTTTGAAATATCGGCCCAGCCATTTTTTTTAAGCCAGCCTATTGCAACAGGTATCTCACTTCCGTTTAAAATTTTAGATAAATCTCTTAAAGAAGCTTTACCACCTTTATCAAAAATAAGTTTTAACGCTCTTTTTTCAGGAAGACCTTGCTCAAGATATTGTTTTCCTTCTTTGCCAAGCGAATAAACTGTTTTTATATCATCTTTTATTTCTACTAATCTTTTTGATTGAAGCCAAGATGCAGCATTCATTATTTCTACTTCTTTTGCAAAATCACCGTTTTTTAGTATTTCATCTGGTGATGCACTACCTTTTAATTTATTAAGTGTTAAAAGAACTTTTTTTTCATTTGTTGAAAGTTCTTTCATTGTTTTCTCTAAGTTCATGTTAGTGCCTGGAATAATTTTACCCTGTATTAAGATATCGATTATCTAATCAAAATCATGGTTATTTAAATAAAAAAATAGTTATATAGTATAACAAATGCATATTTGTTAAATTATAAGGAGTAAAAAATATGTCACAATATTGTCCTAAATGTGGTACTCAACTATTAATTGGTGGAAAATTTTGTCCTAGATGTGGTGCAAACGTTGAACAACAAACTATGCAACCCATTTTTACACCACAGCCTGTAACACAATCATCTACTCAACCAAGTATAAATACGACTACACAAACTCAACAATATGGTGCTTCTAGTCTCTGGTATCAAAATTATTATCGAATAAGAAAAAAAACACTTACAGTTGGCAACAAATACTGGCTTGAAGATCAAAGCGGAGCGATTCTCGGTTTTTGTAAACAGAAGCTTTTCAAATTAAAAGAAGATATAAGAATTTACACAGATGAAAATGAGGGCCAAGAGTTATTTTCTATCAAACAAGAACAGATAATGGACGCATGGGGTAAATTTGCTGTTATTGACTCTTCTACTAATACCAAACTTGGATATGTTAAACGAAATATTATTTCTGCTTTTGTGAAAGATACTTGGGAGATATATACTGCATCTGATCAACTTGTGGGTCAGGTGATAGAATCATCAACAGGTAGAGCACTTGCACGAAAATTTATGCCAGGTGGTGCTCTGGTACCTGAACAAATGCATTTAGAGATGAATGGCCAAATACTTGCAAATATTAACCAGGAGTTTAAGATTATTGGCGATATCTGGACTATGAATTGTCAAATGGTGCCTTCAAATTTTGATAGACGTGTATTATTAGCATGTATACTGTTAATGGGTATGATTGAGCGTAGACACAAATAAAAAATTATATGTGTTAATCTATTCAATAGCCACCCATATCCAAATATAGTTTTTTATATGAAAACAATTATACCAGTCTGCATTCTTGGGCGAGTAGCTTAGCTTGGTTGGAGCACCCGGCTGATAACCGGGAGGCCGCCAGTTCGAATCTGGCCTCGCCCATCTATTTATTCTTTTTTTGTATTTGTTTATCTTAAGCTAAACAAATGCCCTTTTTTTTATAATTTACGGCGTTCACTACAAAAGTAAAAAGATTTATATTATAGCAATTATATATAATACTAAAATAAGCTGTGATATTTATGAAAAAGTTGATTCTTATTATTTTAGTAACTAGTGTTTTTATAGGTATTACAATAAGTCCTACTGTAACCAGTATAGAAATAGCACAAGTTAATTTCAAAGAATTTGGTAATAATACAAAAGTTATTAATGGAAATTTATCAGAAACTGTTCTTGATACATATATAAATATCCTAATGAAAATAGGTCATAAACCATCAGTTGCAGCAGGGATAATTTACAATGACACACTTGTTTGGTCAAAAGGCTATGGATATTACGATTTAGAGAACCAGAAACAAGCAACAACTGACACTTTGTATCTTCAGGCATCTGTATCCAAAACAGTAGTTGCAACAGCACTAATGCAACAATATGATCAGGGAAAATTCAACCTCACAGACGATATATCTGATTATCTGCCGTTTACATTTAGAAATCCAAATCATCCAGATATACCAATTACAATAGAAATGGTGATGTCACATCGATCAAGCCTTGCAGATGACAACCTGTACTGGATATGCCTGTCTTATCTACCAGGCGACCCAGATGTATCAGACTGCCCAATGCCCTGGTTTGAAGAATATTTTACTCCAAATGGAAGTGCTTATAGTTCAAGTACCTGGTCTACAGCTTTACCAGGTGAAGAATACTATTACTCAAATGTGGGATATTCACTACTAGCATACCTCATAGAAATACTTTCAGGAGAAAACTTCAATGAATACTGCAAAGAACACATCTTCGAACCGCTAGAAATGTACAACTCAAGTTTTAGACTAAAAGATCAAAACATCAGCAACATAGCAGTACCATATGAATACAAAGACGGAGAATATTTCAGACATCCACAGTATGGAATATACCCAATATATCCTGCAATAACACTTAGAACATCCGTTGAAGAATACTCTCATTTTCTAATAGCTCATATGAATGGCGGAGCATACAAAGGCGTAAGAATCTTGAATAACACAACAGTTGATCTTATGCATAAAGCTCATTTCTCACCAGAGGATAAGTACAACTATGGTCTTGGCTGGGCTATAAAACAAAAAGCTTTTGGAAAAACAGAGATTGGCCATAGTGGAGGATATGTTGGAGCCCTTGACCTTATAACAATGAGGCTGGATAAAGACGTAGCAGTGATATTTTTTTCAAATGAACTTGATGCTGAACTACATTCATCAAGGATGGAGTACTATGCATTTAATTGGATAAATAATGCATTAATGCTCAAAGCACTCAAGATAGCATCCTAAATCTACTAATTTAATATCTCATCAAACCTATAATCATCCCATTTTTTTACACCAAGTACAATTTCAAGTTCAACAGGCGTGATAATAGGTTTTTCATACTGCATATAATCATCAATTGCAACACGAGGGCATCCAAGAGATACAAAACAATCAATGCCTCTGAAACTTTCAAGAGAAGATGCAGAAAAAAAGTTTACAATTAAAACAAAAGCTTTTTTGTTTTTAGAATTGATTAGCTTTTTAATTTTTTTTACTTCATCAAAACGATATTGACCAATTTTACTACAAACTACAATACCATATGCTCTTGCATCTTTAGAACGAGCAATAGCACCATAACGCTGACGAAGAATCATATCTTTAAAATCGTCAAGCTCCTTATATTTTACTTGATTAGTATAAGGATCACAACTGATAACAGGTTTTTTTGTAGAAATCATAAGGCCTAACGGATGAAAAGTTCCACTACCAATAAACAGATACATATCAACATCAGAAATACTTTTTGTAGCAGCAGAAAAATTACAACCAAGAATCTGGCCATCTGAATCAATTCGTTTATCACCTTTGCATATTACAGGCTCAAAATTATTTTTTAAAAGCATGTTTTTAACGTCGTCTATTTTATGGATATGTTGTGCTGTTGTTACAACACCAATTTTTTTACCTTTAATGCTTGGCAATGCTTTCTCAACAACCTTTGACACATCTGTATTTGAAAAAGCATTAAGAAACATAACTGGAACAGGCAGTTCAGTAAGCTCCGGCATAGGCAAATGTCCTATTTGAATAATTAAATCAATATCTGTATTCTCACAAAAAAAAGAAGGGATATCACAAGCACCAAAACATGGATCTGCAGAAATAATAATATTTGCTTTTGTTTTTTCTTCAAAAAAACTTACAAAATCTTTAAAGATATGCTTTAGCCCTTCTGGAACTTGTAAAACAACATTTTTGTAATCATTTTTATTGATTTTTCTTACAGCTTTTTCTAAATCAATATAATAGCCTTTAATATTCATTTTTTAATCCTCACAAATTTTTTGTATAACATTTTTAAAAACATTAAGCTGATATTCTAAACTATTTTTTGAAACATCGATTTCAACAGAATCTTTTTTATTGGGTTTTTCAAATGAAGTTTTCTGTTTAACATAAATCTCCCAGCGACCATCAGAAACAGATTTTTTCTTGACCCGCAAATCAAGATATTCTTTTACTTTATCCTGAGGACAATTACAGTAAAGTATCAAAAAACAGGCGTTATTTTCTTTTGATAATTTCTTTGCCATGCCTCTTAGTTTTTCTGTTTTAAAAGTTGCATCAAGAACAACGTTTCTGTGTTTCTTTAAAAAAATACTTGCTTCTTCAAAGATTTTATCATAAGTTTCTCTCATTTTATCAGGGCTGTAAAGACCAGTATTGTATGCATCATGATGACGTTCATATTTATCTACTCCCGCAAGTTCTTTGCGAACAGTATCTGTACTTATAAGTTTAGCATTATAATCAACTGCAATCTTGCGGGCAATAGTTGTTTTACCAGTTCCTGTCAAACCTGTTGTTATAAAAAGAACAGGTTTTGCAGCTTTTTTGTTTTCTCTTAAAAAAAGTAAAGCATAATAATATGCTAAATCAAAATATTTCTTTGCAAGATTTATTATTTTTTCTTTTTCTAATTTATCAATATTGGGATCATTTAATCTAAAACCTGTAACTTTACCACGCACATATGCTCGATAGCATTTATAGAAATTTAAAACATTAAAAATACCTTCATCTTTACTTTTTTTAATGTATCTTTCAATTAGATAACTGGAAAGATATGCTTGGCCAAGAAAATCTAGATCCATTGCAAGAAACGCGATATCAGATGCAACATCGCTATAGCGGAAACGCTGGTTAAACTCTATACAGTCAAAGATGCAGATTTTATTATCAATTAATACAATATTGCCGCTATGTAAATCTCCATGGCAATCCTTGATAAAACCATTTTTAACTCTATCCTCAAAAATATTTTTATTAGTATTTAAGAAATCATTAGTTGTTTTTTTGATAAAATCAAATATTTCTTTGTTAATTGTTACATTGATAAAATCTTTTGTCTGCTCAAAGTTTTCATCAGTATTATGTTTTACAGTCTCAGCTGTTCCAAAATAATTTATTTTATCTGATGATTTACCAGATTTATAAAAATCAACTAAGATATCAACAATGCTGTCAATTGTTTTTTCATCGATTTTGTTTTTTTCAAGTAATTTATTTAAGATAGAGTTTTGAGGAAACTCTTTCATTTTAACAGCGTAATCTACAATTTCGCCAGAACCATTTAGCTCAAGGTCGTCATTTTTTTTTGTTATTTTTATAACATCTAGATATATTTGAGGGCAAAGTCTTCTGTTAAGTTTTAATTCCTCTTCGCAGAAATGTTTTCTTTTTTCAAGGGTGGAAAAATCAAGAAAACCAAAATTTACAGGTTTTTTAATTTTATAAACATATTCTCCCGTAAGAAAAACATATGATATATGAGTTTGAATAACATCAACGTTTTTTACATTTGACCCATAAACCTTAGGTTTCTTAAGTGTATTGAAGAATTTTTCTTGATTCATTTAAGACCCCTGTAGGAAACTATGGTTTTAAAAGATTTATCCTTTAAAAAATGTTTATAAGTAAAACTACAAAAACAATCTGAACAAGAAGCATTACAACTGCGGAGGGGACATACATTTTATACATTCTTGTTGTATCTGTTTTTAAATAATCACTACTTAAAACATTACAGAGATGAATAGGTGAAATAAGATAACCTACAACAGAGCTTATAAAAATCAGACTTGTCAGCCCAATTGTTGTAATGCCATTTATTGGTTGCGGAAAGAATGGTTGGATTATTGGATAAGATAATGCTACTGCTCCAAGGTTATAGCCAGTTAATACTCCTAAAATTAATGGTATTAACACAATCATTGAAATAGTTGGAATATTAGATGCTTTGATTAAATCAGCAATAAGCATATCTGCACCTGAAACAGATATCATTTGCCTAAAAATCATAATCCCAAAAATTGCAATAGCAAGTTTAAAATTAAGTGATTTTTTAATTAGATTTATAAATTTTTCAAATGAAATTTTAGTTAAAAAATACACTAAAAATAAACTTATTACTACGCCTATTAAAAAAGCTCTTATCTGAGAGACTCCAAATAACCACAAAACTGCATATATAAACAAGGGTATTATCGGCGGCAGTAAAAATTTTAACCCGCTCATATCCTTGTTTTTGATTTTTTCTTCAGCTTTAAAATTATTATTTTTTAAAAATCGTCTAAGGAAAAAAAGTCCTATTATAATAGATATCAAAAACGCAGGTATGTTTACAAGCATAAGTGTAGATATCTCAATATTTGAAAATTCAACGCTGCATATCAGAATCATTGCAGAGGATATCGGATAAATTGGAAACCATATATGGCGAAACCATACATTCAGATAGTTTTTCTGATTTTGATTTAACTTATATTTTTCTCCTTCTTCATCAATCATTGGTGCAGAAAAAAGTGCACCACCTGGTACTGGCATAAGGCCATACAAAGCAGGTATTACTCCTAAAACCCCTCCCTTTGAAAATAATGGTCTTAATGACTCAATTATTTTTGTTATGCTTCCGGTTTCCTGCATTAATTTTGCAAGGATATAAATTACAATCATAAGAATTGCAAGCTCTATTGTATATGTATAAATCTGATTTGTTTTAAAAGAATAAAAAGATGCTTCTATTATTGCTTTTGGAATATCTATCATTTGTATTTCTTGTAACGAAAATATACCAACGATAAGTGAACCAACGATTAGTGATAACCCAAAATTAAATTTTTTACGAATTAGAAAAATAATTACTACAAATGCAATAGTTACACCAATTAAGTTTAGCATTCGTAGTGGGAAAATAAAAAGGTGTTTAATTAATTAACCATTTGGATAACACTTTATTTTTTGTCTTCTTCAAACTTCATAGTTTCTGCTTCAGTCCACATCTCATCAAAGTCCTGGTTTAACTTTTTAACGATTTCTTCTTCAACTGTCCAGAAACCAACTTCATCTTTCTTAAGCGGACCAGAAAGTATAAGTGCTCTATCATCACCAACTATAAAGTTTCCTTTTATTCCACTATGTTCTTTGGCATCAAGCCCTGCTAGCATGTTTCTATCTGCACACTTATTTACAATTACTTTTGAGTTTTTAGGAAGATCAACATCTGATAAATATTCAGCCATAATCTTTGGGTTTGAAATTTCTGAAATACTCCATTTGTTTGTGTGTTTTGAAGAAGGTGTAGCACTTGTTACTTTTTTTATTCCTATTTCAACTGCTATTCCAACAACTATTACTCCTAGTATAAATCCTATAATCAAGGCGACTATATCCATACTCCATCCAACCTCCAAAAAGTGTATACTTTTTCATGGTTATAATCTTTTGGTTTGTATAATTATTGACTTTTTTAAAAAAATAGTTGGAAAGCTATATAAGAGACAAAAAAATAACGGCTTGGTTCTATTATAATGAAAAATGATATCACCCAGAAAATTCAGAAACTAAAATCAGAAAAAAATGCAGTAATACTTGCTCATAATTATCAGTTACCAGAAGTTCAAGATATAGCTGATTTTCTTGGTGATTCACTAGATCTTGCAAAAAAAGCACAAAAAACAGATGCAGAAACAATAATTTTTTGCGGTGTAGATTTCATGGCAGAATCAGCAAAAATTCTAAACCCTGAAAAAAATGTGATAATACCTGATATTACTGCTAGATGTCCAATGGCAAATATGGTAAACACTAAAAACCTTTTAAAAATAAAAAAAGAGTATCCTCATGCTGAAGTTGTAGCCTACATTAACACTACTGCAGAATTAAAAACATATTCTACTATTTGTTGTACCTCTGCAAATGGTGTAGACGTAGTAAAAAGTTTGTCTGCTAAAAACGTCATTTTTGTTCCAGATCAAAACCTTGGTGCATATATACAAAGACAAATACCTGATAAAGAAATGATTATCTGGCCAGGAATGTGCTTGACACATCACAAAATAAGAAAAGAAGATATTTTAAAGCTCAAAAAAGAACACCCTGCTGCAGAAATACTAGTTCATCCAGAATGCAGACCCGAAGTAATAGATATAGCAGACCATGTTTTTTCAACAAATGGAATGGTAAAATATGCTAAAGAATCAGATACAACAGAATTTATAATTTGTACAGAAAAGGAAATATGTTACCGTCTGAAAAAAGAAAACCCAAAAAAAGAGTTTTATCCTATCAAATATGCAGTTTGCCAAAATATGAAAAAAATAACAATAGACAAAGTTTTAAAAAGCCTGGAAACGTTAGAACCAAAGATAACACTTTCAGAAGATATAATGAAAAATGCAAAAAAACCTCTCAAGAGAATGATGGATATGCGTAGGGGGAATTAAAATTATACAAAAAATATATATGGATTATGCTGCTTCAACACCAGTTGATAAAGAAGTAATCGATGAAATGTTACCTTTTTTTGATAAATATTATGGTAATGCATCTTCAATTCATTCTTTTGGAATTGATGCTTTTAATGCAATTGAAGAATCAAGAGAAAACGTTGCAAAAATAATTGGTGCAAAAAACTATGAGATAATATTTACAGCAGGCGGTACAGAGTCAGATAATATTGCAATAAAAGGAGTTGCATTTAAAAATAAAGATAAAAAGAACTCAAAAGGTTACAATATTATTACTTGTGCAATTGAGCATCCAGCGGTTCTTGAAACCTGTAAATACCTTGATAATTTGGGTTATAAAGTTAAGTTTTTACCAGTTGATAAATATGGAATTGTAAATCTTGAAGAGCTTGAAAAAGCAATTTCAAAAGATACATTTCTAATAACAATTATGTTTGCAAACAATGAAATTGGAACAATTGAACCTATGCAAGAAATCGGCAAAATTGCCAAAAAACATAATGTCTTGTTTCATACAGATGCAGTTCAGGCAGTAGGAAAAGTACCAATTGATGTAAACAAGCTGAATATTGACTTGCTTTCTATTTCTTCACATAAGATATATGGGCCAAAGGGTATTGGTGCACTATATATCCGCAAAGGAGTAAAACTTCAAACTATTCTGCATGGTGGTGGCCATGAAAAAGGAATACGCAGTAGCACATATAATACTCCAGGGATAGTAGGTCTTGGCAAAGCCTGTCAGCTTGGTTTAAAAAACATGGATAAAGATGTAGCACATATGATAAAGCTTAGAGATGGTTTAATTAAAAACGTTTTAGAAATAGAAGAAAGCTATCTTAATGGTCATCCTACACAGCGTCTTGCAAACAATGCTCATTTCAGATTTACCGCAATTGAAGGTGAATCGTTAAACATGATGCTTAACGATGCAGGAATTGCTGCAGCGACAGGTTCTGCTTGTTCATCAAAGAAACTACAAGCATCTCATGTTTTAACAGGAATTGGTCTTACACCCGAGTTGGCTCATGGCTCATTGCGATTAAGTCTTGGTAGGCACAGTACAAAAGAAGAAGTAGATTATGTATGTGATACAATTCCAGGTATTGTTAATAAACTGAGAGTTATGTCTCCTTTATGGAATAGATAAAAAGGTTGTATTATGACAGATATGTATACAGAAAAAGTGTTAGATCATTTTCGTAACCCTCGCAATATGGGTAAAATGGAAAACCCAGATGGCGTTGGAAAAGTGGGGAATCCTACCTGTGGCGATGTTATGGTAATATATATAAAGGTTAAAGATAAAAAAATATCTGATATTAAATTTCAAACTTTTGGATGCACTGCCGCGGTGGCTAGTAGCAGTATTGCAACAGAACTAGTGAAAGATAAAACTCTTGATGAGGCACTCAAACTTACAAGAAATGATGTAGCAAATGAATTAGGAGGTCTTCCGGCAGTTAAAATGCATTGCTCTAATCTTGCTGCAGATGCATTAAAAGCTGCAATTGAAGATTATCGTAAGAAAAAGAAAGAGTGATTTTATGGATTCATATATAACTATTGATGGATGGCGTTCAAATATTCGTTTTTCTTCAGCTCATATTATTCATGAATATGAAAAATGTGGCAGGCTTCATGGTCATACATACGCAATTCATGCAAAAATAAGTGGAGATACTGATGATAAAGGAATAATTCTTGATTTTTCAGTTTTAAAAGATGTACTAAGAGAAATTGCAAATTATCTTGATCATAAAGTTCTCATACCTGAAAAAAGCAGTGTTGCAAAAATTCAGAAAAATAAAAAAGATGTTAAAATAACAGCTCTTGGTAAAACCTTTGTTTTTCCATTTAGTGATTGTGTATTTTTACCTATTTCTTCTACTTCTGCTGAAAATATTGCAAGATACATTTTAGATTATGTAGTTAAAAATCTTAAACTGCCTTTAGGTGTAAACTGTGTTGAAATAGGTGTTGATGAAGGATATGGCCAAGGTGCAAGAATATCTACGAAAATAAAATAAGTTAGGAGTTTTTTTATGGGGAAAAAAGCAGTTTGTTTAATTTCTGGTGGTCTTGATTCTGCTGTTTCTGCATTTATTGCAAAAGACATGGGTTATAAGATTTTTGCTTTGTCCTTTGTTTATGGTCAGAGGCATAATAAAGAAATTAAATCTGCTAAACAAATTGCTAAAACACTTGATGTTAAAAAACACATTATTTTTGAAATTGATATAGCTCAGTTTGGTGGTTCGTCTCTGATTGATAAATCCATAAAACCTGAAATTGATAATAAACTTGAAGATATCGGAAAAGATATCCCAAACACTTATGTTCCAGCACGTAACACAATTTTTTTATCTGTTGCACTTGGTTTTGCTGAAACAGTTGACGCTGATGCAATATTTATTGGTGCTACATCTGCTGATTACTCAGGGTATCCAGATTGCAGGCCCAAATACTTTCAAGCTTTTCAGAAAATGGCAGATCTTGCAACAAAGAAAGGTGTGAATGGTAAAAACATTAAGATTATTACACCTGTTTTAACGTTGAATAAATCTGAGATTATAAAGAAAGGCTTTGAACTTGGCGTTCCTTTTGATAAAACTTGGTCTTGCTATTTAGGTAAAAAGAAAGCATGCGGACGATGTGACTCTTGTCTTTTAAGGCTTAAAGGTTTTAAAAAAGCAGGTTTAAAAGATCCTTTAAAATACGAAATATTGCCTGAGTGGTATTAACATATTTTATGGTTTTTTAATTAACTCTTCATCAAAAGTTTTAGTTTTATTGTTTTTCTTTTGTTTTTTATCCTGAAGATAACCATATATATCCATAGAAACAGGTATTGATATTAAAACTGCTATTACTACAATAAAACAAACTAAGCAGTCCTGTGGTACATTTCCAAGTGTATTTTTGTTATTGAAAATATCATTAAATATAAGATTTATTGTACCAATCCATGGTAGTTCACCACTTGCTTTTCCAGATATCCATTCAACCTTTATTGGTTGATTTGAAATGCCACCTATCTGGTCGCATTGTTTATTTGTGATGGGATTGTCTCCTTTTGTTATAAATCCTGAATGTGTAAACCAATCTACTTTAACAGCAGAATTACCATTGGCTATACCACATTCTGGTATGTATAATGGAATAGATGCATTTTGTCTTATTATATCATATTCTTCAATAGTGTAAAAAGTATCTGAGTCTTCAATTTCGACTTCTATCCAGCACATAGCACGATGGATTATCTGATCAGCCTGAAAGTTGCCATCAGGATGATAAATAACTACATCTCCTTTTTTGCCATAGTTGTAATAGTTTGATGTAGAATAAGATATAACATCATCTTTGTTATCAACTTTTACAAGTAGTACCATGTCTCCTGCATTAATTGTTCCAATTCTTCCAAAAGGTTCATCTAAATGCTGCATACTACCTGATTCTATTGCAACAAGAGGGGCACTAAACCACTGACCTGTATAAGTCCATAATGCAAGTAAAATTATAAAAACAAAAAGAAGTGCAACAAAAACATCTCTCACAAGTGAAACTTTATTGTTTTCACTATGCCAAAAACGTAAAAATATTTTTTTAGATTTGTTAAGTTTTTCTTTAAAATCCATTATTTACCACTTTTTTTATTCATCGATATTTTTAGTTTTTATCACTATCTTTTTTGTATCTGACCCACATATAGGACATATACTTATATTATCTTTGAATTTTTTACCGCAGCCTCGGCATCGGTTGATCCATTTAAACTTTTTTGTGATACCTTTTTGATTTATATTTTGAAATTTAATTTTAAGATAAGTTGCAACATTTTGAATTGAATAGTCATCTGTTAGTATTACAACTTCTGCATCATTTTGTTTGTTTTCATCAAGTGCTGTTGCAAGTAATTCTGTATCAAAAATAGATAACCTATTGATATCTCCTGTTTTTTTTGATGTTTCTTTAATTTTTTTTAATGAATCTTTAGATGGACTTTTTAAAATTAAACATTTTTCTTTTAAATAAATATAATTTTGATAATCTCTTCCACCTGGTTTAATTTCTTTTTCTATATTTACTGTTGTAACTACTTGTGCGTCTTCAAAATTAAGTGGTTTGCCTGATAAAATCGCTGAAGTATCAAGTATAAAAATCTTTTTTTTGTCTTTATTCATTTTAAAACCAGTTATTTTAACAGATGTTGTTCAAGTTTTTCTATTGATATTTGCTCTTGTTCACCAGTGTTCATATCTCTAACAGTTACAGAATTTTTCTCAAGTTCATCAGGACCTATTATTATTGTTTTTTCTGCATTTATTGAACTTGCATATTTTAAGGATTTTCCAATCCCTCTCCTCATAAGATCTATGTCAACTGTCATATTTTTCCTAAGTGTTTCTGCTATTTGAAGTGATTTATCTATCATGTCTTTATTTACAGGTATTATAAAAATATCTAATTTTTCTTTGGGAAACGTGTATCCTTCTGTTTCAAGGGCAAGTATTGCTCTATCAAAACCTATTGCAAAACCGCAAGTCGGTGTTTCATTTCCGCCAAATAAAGATATTAACTCGTATGCTCCTCCGCCACAGAGTTGTTTTTCTGCACCCAGCGCTGGTGCTTCAATTTCAAATACTAGTCCTTTGTAATAATCAAGGCCTCTTACAATACTAATTTTAACATTAAAATTTTTAATGTTAAATGAGTTTTTTAATAAATCTAAAACTTTTGTTAATTTTTCAATTTCATCTTTTATTGTTTCATCTTCTTTTATATAATCAGATATCTTTTTGAAATCATTTGTTGTTAAGATATCTATAAATTCTGATGCAGTATTTGGCTTTATTTTAAAATCCTGTAATGCTTCAAGTACGTCTTCAAACATTGATTTGTCAATTAGTGGAACTAGATATTTTCTTTGTTCTTGAGGTAGATTTATTTTTTTAAACATTGCTGAGAGTATGTTTAAGTTTCCGATATTTAACACAATCTTTTTGAGTCCAATGTTTTGTAGTATTTTGTATGACATTGCTATAAGCTCTGCATACGCTTCAGGTGTATCAGGGCCTATTAGTTCACTGCCTGCTTGCATGAACTCGCGGTATCTGCCTTTTTGTGGTCTATCGTATCTGTAGCAGTTTCCAAAATAAAATAATTTTAAAGGTTTAGGCTCCATTTGTAGTTTTTCAACATACATGCGCATAACTGGTGCAGTAAGTTCTGGTCTTAATGCAAGATCTCGCCCGCCTTTATCTTGAAAAGAATATATTTCATTTAGTATTCCTTCACCGGATTTTGCAGTGAAAAGTTCAAGAGTTTCAAAAACAGGTGTCTGAACTTCGTTATATCCAAATTTTTTAAAAGTAGTTCTAATTTTATTTTCGACTAAACGTCTTTTTTGCATTTCTTCTGCTGTAAAATCTCTTGTTCCTCTTGGTATCTTATACATTTAACTTCGATTTTTGAATAAACGTTTTACTTAATATTCTTTCTACTAAAGTAAAAAAAGAAGAGAAATTTTTTTATTTTTTGAGTTTTTCTTTCATAAACTCTTCAATTTTATTAAACGCCTCTGATAACATTTCAAGATCTGGAAGTATAACTGCTCTAAAATGATTCTTTCCGTATATAGGGCAGAACCCTGAACCATGAACTACTAACACGTGTTTAGTATTTAATAAATCTAAAACAAATTCTTTATCGTTTTTCCACAATTTTTCGTTCATTGCCTCTATCTTTGGAAAAATGTAAAATGCTCCTTCTGGTTTTGCTGTTGAAATACCAGGTATTTCATTTAATCTTTTATATGAAAAATCACGTCTTTTCCTGAGTTTGTCGTTTACTTCTTTTATATGGTCCTGTGGTCCTTTTAGTGCTGCTATACATGCAAGTTGGCATATTGAGTTTGCACATAGTCTTGAGCGTGCAATGCGCATAAATGCATCTTGAATACCGTCAAGTTCTCCTTGATGATGAAACATAACATATCCCATTCTCCATCCTGGCACAAGGTAAACTTTTGAAAAACCGTTAAAAGTTATTACCGGTACATCTTTTGCAAGTGTTGCTGTTGCGTTTTGTTTTGAATCAAATACCATATCATCATAGATTTCATCAGATATTACAGGTACGTGGTATTCACCTGCTATATCTATAATTTCTTTTATTACTTTTTTTGAGTATAGTGCACCTGTTGGGTTATTTGGGTTTATTATAACTATTCCTTTTGTTCTATTTGAAATCTTTTTTCGGATATGATCAACATCAGGTTGCCATCCTTCTTCTTCGATACACCGGTATGATATAGGTAATGCATCGTTAAACCATGTTATTAGATTGTATTGCGGATAAGTAGGACCAGGTATCAATAGTTCATCATTTGGGTCAAGTGATGCATTTAAAAGTATCTGTAAAGACTCTGTAACACCTGTCGTTACACATATGTCCTCTATTGTATAGTCCACATTATTTCTTTTTTTCTCGCGCTCTATTATTGCCTGGCGCAGTTTAGTATATCCTTCTGATGGCGCGTAACCGTTATCTCCATGTAAACATGCTTCATATAACGCTTTTTTCATATGTTCAGGTGTGTCAAAATCGTATTTATTTGGATCGCCTATGTTTAAATGGATAACTTTTATTCCTTTTTTTTCTAGTTTTTTTGCAGGGACAGTAACTTCTCTAATTGCATAATTTACTCCTTGGGAGCGTTGAGATGCTTGAATCATAAATTATCACGGAGGCATGATATCAACAGGTATAATATATATTTAACTGGTTGAAAAAAATTCAAAACGCTTATTTAAAAACTTTATTTTGATGATTTTTTAAGTGAATAATCCTCACGAACAATGCCTTTGAATTGGTTTTTATCTTTATTGTATTGAAGATTTTCATGTACAAGAATGGCAGAGCCATCTTTTCTTTTATGAATTGTCTTAAAAGAAATTACTCCTTCTTTTTTTGTTTTCTGAATTTTATCAATTATATCATTTTTTGATTCAAGTGCATCTATATCTGAAATATTTAATGAAAGAATTTCGCTTTTACTATAACCAAGTCTTTTAGACATGTTATCATTGCAATCTAAAATATTTGCATTTTCATCAAAAATAAATACTGCATCAAACTCATGTTCGGACCATTTTTCTTCAAGTTTACTTACATTTTTTTCAAAACTTAATCTTTTTTTATCACGTTGATTTAAAAGTTCTGTTATTTCTACTTTGAGAGTTGAAAGCTCTGTATTTATTTCTTTTATTTTGTTTTCTTTGTATTTTTCAGTGGTGATATCTGTATCTACGCCTCTAAATCCAGATAACTTTCCTTCTTTATTAAAAAATGGAACCGCATTTAATAAAAAATATTTCTTCTCATTTTTTTTAGAATTAATTTGAATTTCAAGGTTTTTAATTGGTTTTTCATTTTTTGCTGCATCATTAAATGCTTGTTTTAATTGTTTAGCAGAATCTTTGTTTGTTAAATCATATAGATTTTTACCTGTTATCTCATTTGGTTTATATCCTAATATTTTTGAGATATTATCTGAACAAAAAACTATGTTTGTTTTGTCATCTGTTTCCCAGACCCAGCCTTTTATACTGTCAAAGATATCTTTTTGTTTGGTTTCAAATTCTTCTTTTGCTTTTATTGCATCTTCAAAAAGCTCACCTTTTTTAACACCTACTTTTACTATTGCAAGCTTTAAACTTGCCATTACACGATTTAAAGAATCTGTAAGATTATTTATTTCGTTTATTTCGCTATAATCCAGGTTTACATCAAGTTTGCCTTTTGAGATTTTATCGATATTTTTTGTTAATTTCTCAATTGGATGTGTTATAAAATATGAAATTACAAAAGATACAATTAATGTTACTATAAATATTAGCACAATCAAAAAATTAGATTGAGACTGAAAACCTTGTATTCCACCTATTATTCCTATTGGTATAATAGATATTGCAAGGCACATTAGCACAAGTAGTGTTCTAAGTTTCGTATATCTCACCTCATTTTTTTTAAATATTTACAAATGTATCTATGTTCTTATTTATATCTTCTTTTTCATCTCCAAATATCTCACCGATATGGTTTTTGAATAATTCGCCGCGGTCAGAAGTTAAGATATATTGATTTTTTAAAGACTCAATATATATGAAGAGATCATCTTTATTTATTGCATTTTTGGCTTTTAATTCTTCAAATTCACCGACTCCTAATGGGCCTAGAATTGCTTCAAATTCTTCTTTTATTTTTTTATCGATAAGTCCTTTTTGTGAAAATAAGACTTTTATTGGCTCTATTTCTCTAACAGGGTCCAAAGGTAATGTAAAATAAAATTTACAGCCATGTCCTTCTTTGCTTTCAACCCATATTTTACCTTTTTGCGATTCAACAATTCCGCGGCATATTGCAAGACCAAGTCCTGTTCCACCATGTCTCCTTCGATTTGCATTTTCAACTTGGTAGAATGGTTCAAAGACTCTTATCTGATTTTCAGGTGTAAGTCCGCATCCATGGTCACGTACGCTAAACAAGATATAGTTATCTTTTTTATGCGCCGATATTGTTATTTTACCATTTTCATTGGAGAATTTTATAGCGTTGTTTATAAGGTTTCTAAGAACTTGGCTTATTCTGTCTGGATCTGCCTGCATACTTGGTATTTCACTAAGGTCTAACTCTAGTTTTATATTTTTTTCTTTTGCAAATCCTTCCATAAATTTTACTATTTCTTGCACAGTTTGAACTATATCTGTTTCTTTAAAATCAAATCTTAATCTTGCTGCTTCTATTCTTGAAATTTCTAGAAAATCACATATTATATTATCTAATCTATCAGCATTTCTTGTAATTATCTTAATGCTTTCTTTTTGTTTTTCAGATAGTTTTCCAAAGTATTCCTCTGTAAGCATTTGAAGTTGTGCTTTCATAGGTGTCATTGGGCTTCTTAGCTCATGTGAGGTAATGCTTAAAAATTCTGTTTTTGCGCTGTCTATTTCTTTTCTTTCTTCTTCAATTTTTCCTAATGCTAGAGTTGTTCGATTAAAGGCTTTAGAAAGCATTTCAATTTCATCACCTGTTTTAATTTTTAGGTTTATATTGTAGTTTCCTTTTTCTACTTCTTTTGTTGCATTGTATAGTTCAACTATTGGTTTTGAAATTGAGCGCGATATATAAAATCCTACTATTGCGGCATCAAGTGCAATTAAAATTATTATCATTAGTGCGATTGTTTGTATAAGTGCCGCAGTCTCAGGTGAAACTATTTGGGTTGTTGATTCAATTAGTGTATATAGATAGTATACTGATAAAGCAGGTGCAACTAGTGCGACAAGGAAAAAGATAATTGTTAATTTGCGGTTTAATTTGGAAAATAATTTTTTTTTTAAACTGAATTCTTTTTTTTCTTTGATTCCCATTACCCCTCTATTTGGTTATATTTTTTATCGGCCAAGTATTACTTCGACTCGGTCTATTAAATCTGATACATTAAATGGTTTTTGGAAAAAGTCTACAACATTGTCTTGGGTTGTTAAACCTTTTTTTCTTGCATCTGATATTCTTACAACACTCATAAAAGCAATTTTTATGTCTTTTATTTGTTTTACTACTTCAGTTACAGGTGTACCAGGCATCATTATGTCTAGTAAAATAAGATCTGGAGTTATTTCTTTTAATTTGTCTAAACAATCGTCCCCATTTTCTGCGGTGATGACATAGTATCCGTTTTTTTCTAGTATCATTTTTACACTTTGTCTTATATCTGGTTCGTCATCAACTACAAGTATTGTTTTTACCATTATTTTTCCTCTTTTATACTCCTTTTAAATGAGTTTACAACTCTGAATTAACTATATTTCCATCTCTTCTATCTTTTTTGAATAATTTATTTGTGTATAAAGTTTTTCTCTTTTTTAAAAATTTGATTTTTTCTTTTTTTGACATTATGTCATTTTTGATATTTTTCCAAGAAACCTTTATAAACATTCATGACAAGTGTTAACAAGATATCAAATGTCATGGAAGAGGTGGATGAATATAAAAATAAGAAAAGAATTCAAACAAATATTACAAATATCCCTATTTATACTAATAGCTTCCCTGCCATTTATAAGCTTAACAAATATAATGGGAATAGAAACATTTCTAGATTCATTTGATAATCCTGAATCCTATATTTTTATAAAAAACTCAAATGAAGTTAAAGGTTTAACAACACAAGAAGACCAATATGTAATTATACAAAAAACAACGCATCCTGATTTTGAAGTACAAAAAGATGACGAAATATTATACTTTAACATAAACGGAGAAATAGAATGTAATAAAATCTTTGAAGTAACAGGGACAGGTTTTTTTACAAAATATTATATACAAAATCAAAGCAACCAAGATGATGCCGTATATCAAGCTCAAATAGTTGGAAAAGTAATAAAAAATATAGATAATACTATCTGGAATGAATTATCATTAAAATTATGGGATTTATCTATACGCCATCTAAACATACAAAAAGCAACTTAGAAAAAAAGTAAGATTTTATTATATTTTTTCAGACGAACCACTTGAGGTTAACAAATCTTGAAAACATTTATGATAATTTTCTGGTTTTGAATCAAGAAGTTTTTTTGCATATTCTTTTAAAAAATCACCATATTCAACTTCAATTGCAGAAAACTGCCATTTTTTATCTTTGGCTTTGCCAAAAACAAGTAAAAAAGCATAAGCAATAGATTTTCCCTTAGGTGAATCTGGTCGTTTCTTTATTTCAGCAAGAGCTTCTTTTTCTCCAAATGTTTTGTAGGTTCTTGCAATATTATCTATAAAACTTGCAAGAGGCGGTAATGAATTATATGTTGGAAGTTGAGAAAGAATTTTTTGCCTTTTGTTATAATTAAAAACCAATTCTAAAATCTCAGAAGGAGAATCATTTAAAGAAAAAAATTTATTTGCCATCTCTTCATTAGAAACCATTTCTTTTATGACATTTAAACCATTATCTTTCCAGTATTTCTCCAAAACTTTATTTGGAGTTACATCATCAAAAACTACAGCTTCATTAATTTTTTCAAGAATCAACTCAAGACCTTTTCTTTCATAATTATTAGGCTTTAAATCATTGATAAACTCTGCTAGATTATCCCCATAACTTTTTCCATTTAAAACAAATATTTTTTCTTTTGATTCTTTAACAGCCTGATGTCGCTTCTCCATATTTTTTTTAATTAAGTCATAATCAGATATTTCACCTGAAAGATATTCTTTGATGAAGAGTGTATCCTGACCGGAAAGAGTTTCAGCATCTTTTACAGCTTGCCCTATCACATCTAATTCGAAATCTTTTGATACATCAGATTCAATCATGTATTTTGATATATCAAACAATGTGTTTTTCCTTGATTTACTACAATTTTCACAAAAACCAATTATTATATCTGCTGATTTCCAGTGTATCCTGAGATAATTTTCATCAGCATTTTGTTTTTCTTTTACTTTTTCAGCATTTAAATGACTGCAGATAGATACATTATCCTTATTTTTTAAATCTAAGATATCAAGGATGAATTTTATAAATTCTGTTGGAGGATCTGCCTTTAAACCAGTCGATACAAAACCATTATCCCACGAGTAAAGATGAATATTTTTTTTCAAAGCAATACTTTTAAAACATAATAACCTTAAAACAGGATCATCAAAATGTTGAAGACCAGCCTGTTGTTCTTTATTTGCTTTGCCACGCTGTGCATAAGTTATATCACCTGTCGAATACTTTAAAACACCTAGATAAGGTGCTTTTTCAGAATGAGCAATTAGCAATGTTCCTGCAAGGGCACCTGCAATATCTTTTTTGTTAGATAACTTTTCAAGTTTTTTTGTATCATTTTTAAATTTACTTACCTTGTTAAACGTTTTTTTGATTTTACCAAAATATTTAGTTGAATAGTTATCTTCATAATCTGGCAGTAATATGTATGGGTCATCCATTAATTCTTTTGCGTTTTCAACTAGTTTTTTTTCCATTGATTTAGAGGCAGTTCTTGCAAATGTTCTCATCGTCCTCATTTTTTTGGCCATTTATAAAATCCCCACTTGATTTTTTTAGTAATACGGCATGGTTTATTTATTTTATTGGGAAAACACAAATTCTTTTATTACAATAGTTCATTGCGTGATTTAATTGTAAATTAAATTTAGAGGTATATATTATGATAAAAGATAGTGAAATATATAACACAATTCTTAAAAGAAGAAGTATAAGGCGTTTCAAACAAAAACCTATTTCAAATGATGTATTAAAAAAACTTGTAAATGTTGCTCGTCTTGCACCTTCTGCAGCAAATCTTCAACCTCTTGAGTTTTACATAGTAACTGATAAAAATTTATGTTCAAAAGTTTTTGAAACACTTAGCTGGGCAGGTTATATAAAATCAGAATGGACTCCTGGTGAAAATGAAAGGCCAATGGCATATATTGTAATTATTGTAAAAGATAATAAAAACACTTGGTATCTACGTGATGCAAGCTATGCAGCTGCAAATATCGTAATTGCTGCTGAAGGTATGGATATCGGTAGCTGTATACTCTGTAAAATAGATAGAGATAAATTAAGAGAGTATTTAAAAGTTCCAGATAATGTTTTTTTAATCGACTCTGTTATAGCACTTGGCTATAAAGCAGAACAGCCTGTTGTTGAGGATATTGCGGATTCTGTTAAGTATTACAAGGATGAAAAACAGGTTTTGCATGTTCCAAAGAAAAAACTTGAAGATATACTTCATATTAATAAATATTAATTTTTAAAAAGAGTTGATAATTACAAATGAACTTTGATCCAAATGAGATAATAGGTTTAATAGCCGGAATAATTACATCAACAGGTTTTTTACCACAACTGTTCAAGGGTTTTAAAACCAAAAAACTTGATGATGTATCATATTTTATGCCTGCTGTTTTATCTGTTGGCATGACAATTTGGTTTGTATATGGATATTTAATCAGTTCTTTTGCGGTAATGGCCGCAAATATATTTAGTGTAGGCTGTTGCTTGACATTAATCGGTTTAAAGAAAAGATATTCTTAAAAGATTAGTTTACTGTTGCAGCGTAGCATGACGGTTTCGCATATCTTCTTCTGTTTCTTTTTTACTATTTAATAAATCCGCGATTATCCCATCAAGTAATATCCAAACACTTGCCTCAAAAAGCGTTCCGAGTGGTGCATATTTCTTTCTATCAAGTTCATTGCACCCTGCTTTGATAAAAATTGTTACATCAGCGTATTTTGCAATATCTGATTTTTTCTTACCTGTGATAGATACAACTTTTGCACCTATGTTATGTGCAATTTCTGCAGTCATAACTGCTGGGATAGTTTCTCCTGAACCAGATGCTATTATTACTATATCTCCTTTTTGAACAGGTGCCGTTATTGTTTCACCTATTACAAAAGTTTGAAATCCTAAATGAACAAGACGTATCGCAAAAGCTTTTGCAACAAGACCAGAACGTCCTGCACCATATAAAAAAACTCGATTTGCAGAGAAAAACAATTTTTTAAAAGTTTCAATATCTTTCTGAGAAACTTTACTTAAGATATCTTTTATTTTTAATTGAATATAATCAATAGATTCTTCAAAGACAGGTTTAGCCATTCTTTACAATCTCCGAAAGATCCCTATAGTCTGCTTCTTCTTTACCAGTACGTTTCATGATTGCTTTTTCTACTTGCAACCTGATATATACTGCATCATGTTCAAGAAGCGGGGATTCGGAGATAAAAGTAACATCATAATTATTATCAAGAATTATATCGATAATTGGCATAAGAGGCATATCGCCTTTTTTGATTGGAATATGATAAAATTCGTTGCCATTTTCATACATTACACCTGTAACATGAAGTAAATAATGTTTTAGTTTAAGTGGTTTAAGCTTTTCAAATATTTCTTCAAAATCTTCTCGTTTTTTAAGTCCACCATTTGTTCTAGCATGTATATGCCCAAGGCCAATCGCAGGAATCACATCTTTTACGTTTTTGCATATTTCGATTACTTCATCAATACTTCCAAAAACTTTTTGTTTACCCATTGTTTCAATTGCAAGCTTAGTTTTGATTTTTTCTTTTTTAAAGTTTCCTTGAATTTTTTTAACATTTTTAATTATTTTTTTAAGCGTCTTTTTTTCTCCTTCTTCACCATAATAACCAGGATGAACTACAACACTTTTAGCACCCATTTTTTGTGCGACAGTGGCGCTATAAATTATTTTATCAAAACTAAGGTCAAGTTCTTCATCATCTGCTGCTAAATTTATATAATAAGGTGCATGAACATGTAATTCTACATCATTTTCCTTTGCAAAATCATGGATGATTTTTGCCTCTTCATCCTCCATTACATATAAACCTCTTACAAATTGCAATTCCATTGCATTTAAATCTAAAATGTTTTTGGTATACACCAGGCCGTCCTTATTTGTTCTTCCTTTGCAGGATAAAGGTATTCCTGCTTGACCTATTCTTATCATAAATTTTTTCAACTCCCATTTAAACAAAGAACTGTAGTATTATAAAAAACTTTAGGCAATTTCTTCAAGTCTGCTCATTATATTCCAAATAAGGGTTCTGCCATGAAGAGGAATATTTGGGTCATTTGCCATTTCATCAAGTCTTGATGATGCACTTGCAACTCGGACATCAAGTGGGTCTTTTTGATTTAAAAGTGCTGTTTTTACTTCTTCAGCACCTCTTCTTATGTTTCGTGGGATTGAATTATCTTCATGCAGCATGCTTAAACCGTCACAAACTTGAGATATTTTTTCATCTGTTGACATTGTATCACCATTCTTTGTTTTCAGCATGGTAATGGAGAGGTGGATTTAAATATTTGGGAAAAAATTATTTATCAAGATAATCTGAATTTAATAGTTTTATTATTTCTGAAGCTATATTTTTTCCTATTCCTTCTACTTCTTGTAGTTCTTCTTCTGAAGCATTTGCTATATCTTTTATACTCCCAAAATGCATAAGTAGCCTTTTAGCAAGTACTGCAGATACATTTGGCAGCCCCTCTACAAGAAATTGCTGTCTTTCGTTTAATGACATCTGCGTTTTTTCACCGCGTATTGCTACTGCTTTTTTTTCTTCTTTTTGTTCTCTTTTTGCCAGTACACTTAAGAGGTTTGCAGTTTCAAGCTCGTCTTTTGTTGTTATTATTGGTATTCCATAGTCAACTGAGATTGATGCAAGACTGCCGTATATTGCATTATGATTCATGTTTCTATGTGTAAATAGGTTTTCACCTTCAAGTATCAGTATCGGTCTTGAATAGGCATCTCTTAGTCTTTGTAGCTGTTTGAAGAGTTTCCCATCTATTAATGAACTTATAAAATCCTGTGTATTTTTCCGTTCTACGCCTATTCTTGATGAAAGTACATAATCTCCAACATCTAATTGTTGTGATTCTATTGTTACGCCTTTTATCGCAAGGTTTTTTACAACGTTTGAGCGGTATTCTCTTTGGTCTACTATCACAGTTATGTTTCCTTGTTTTTTTGGGTATTCTGTAAGTGTTTTTTGATCTGTTTTATCAATTTTTTCTATGTTTTCAAAAGGGTTTTTTCCTTCTAGTCTTTTTCCTAATTTAAGCCTTATTGTCTCTAGTTCTGATCTCATTCTTTTTTCTTTTCTTTTGGCAGACCAGTAGTATCCTTCATCTGGTGTTCCTTTTGTTATTAGTATTATTACTTTTCCTGCTGTTTTTCTTGCTGTTCTTCCTCTTCTTTGAATTGCTCGTATTTCTGAAGGGATTGGCTCATAAAATACTACTAAGTCAGTTGATGGTATATCTAATCCTTCTTCTGCCACTGATGTTGCAATTAAAACATTGTATTCTCCATTTCTAAATTTTTTTATTATTTCTGCTTGTTGTTTTTGTGTAAGGCCTTTATCATCTTTTTTTATTGCTTGACCTATGAATCTTGCAGGTTTTGCTTGTTTTATGTTTTCTAGCTCTTGTGAGATATATGCTGAAGTATCACGATAATGTGTGAAAACTATTATTCTTGAATCTGGTTTTTCTTGTAGTTGTTGTTTTACTATTTTTGATATTTCTTCTACTTTCGGATGTTCTATTTTTAATGAATTTAAAAAGGCCATTGCTTCTATTATATCACTATCTGTAGTAATTGTTCTTGAAGATTTTGTAGCATTTTTTGTTTTTGCTTCTCCAGTCATTCTTTTAAAATAGTTTTTTAATGCGTTTACTCCTTGGGTTTGTATTAGTTCAAGTGCATAATGTATTTTCATTGCCTCGCTTTGTATTGATGCTGCTTGAAAAAGTGCTTTATGTGGTTTTGCACTTGCTTTTATTTCTGCTTGTATCATTTTTTGTGCATCTAGAAGTTTTGTTTTGTTTACCATATTTGTAGAAGCAGTTTCTATAAAATTCATGTCTTTTAATGTTTTTAATCTTTTTGAAAGAGCTTTTTTTAGCAGCTGTATTGTATATGAAAAATCTTTTGGAAGTAAAATTTCTTTCCAGGTGATGTTTAAATCGTGTACATATGGTTTTACATCAGGGTCGTGTTTTGTTCTGATTTCTATGTTTTGTATATCTAGGTTTTTGCATACTTCAACAATTTTTGCCATGTCATTTCCTGGTGATGCAGTAATTCCCAGTATCAACCGGTCTTTTGCTTGTTGTTTATACATTTCTGATATGAAAACATATGAGTATTCACCTACTGCATGGTGCGCCTCATCAAAGATTATTAAACCAAATTTTTCAAGTTTTATTCTTTTTGATAGTAAATCATTTTCTATTACTTGTGGTGTTGATATAATTATTTTGCTGTTCTCCCAGAGGTTTGTTCTTTTTACTGGAGAAATCTCTCCTGTAAAAACTGTTATTTTTTCAGGATTAAGTATTAGAAATTCTTTTAGAAATTGAGCATGTTGTAACACAAGTGGTTTTGTTGGTGCAAGAAACAATATTTTTTTATTGTCTTTTTTGAGTTCTTCTACAATAAGAATTAATGCAATTATTGTTTTTCCAAGGCCTGTAGGAAGTACTACTAAACTGTTTTCTTTTAATGCAGATTTTGCAATATTTATCTGGTATTGCCTTGTTTCAATGCTTTCTTTTTTTATGTATTCGTTTGTTAAAAACACAGATTGGTAATATGTTGTCTTGTTTTAGAATATTTTGGAAGAAAAAAAATAAAGAAATTTTTTGTAATTTTAAGTAAAATTATAAAAAAGACAAGCAATATACAGTTTTGGTTGATTATATGAGTTTATTTGCAGTTACATTGTTTGGTTTTGTTATTCCCTTGTGGTTGGTTTTTATAGCTTTGATCATCGGTGTTGTAATATTATGGAAAATAATTAAATTTGCACTTAAAATTTTACTTGTGATAGTTGCGTTTTTTGTAATTCTTTTTGGTCTAGATCTCCTTGGAGTGTTTGACTTTATACAAAATATTTTTTCTAGTATTGTCTAGTTGTCCCTTGTATTAAATGATATGTAAAAAATTTCTTTGTCTACTAATTCTAACTTTCCAAACTTCTGACTACTTATGTATTTCTCTAATTTATCTAGCATAATTTGCCTCTCCCCGATATTGTTGCAATCTGCAACTATTATTTAAAACTTTTTTATTTTCTTAAAAGCTACGTGTATAAATGCTTTGATCTGAAGGGATTGTAAAATGTATTGATGTACCTTTTCCAGGGCCGTGGCTGTCTGCCCATATTTTTCCACCATGTTTTTCAATTATGGTTTTGCATATTGTAAGCCCGAGTCCGGTTGAATCTAGTTTATGTCTTGAATTGTCTGTTTTGTAGAATTCCTCAAACAAGTGGTCTGTTTGTTCTCTTGTTAATCCTATTCCTGTATCTGTTATTGTTATTTGTATAAAGTTTTTGTTTTCTTTTTTTACTTGTTTTGATTCAAAGTTTAAAAGTCCGCCTTCAGGCATACTGTTTATTGCATTTGAGGTTATATGGTCAAGTAGTTGCAGTAATCTATTTTTTTCTGTTTTTATTATGATGTTTGTATCTATGCTGTTTTGTGTTTTTACATTGTATCCTTTGAACACTACATCATATTTTTTTATTAGTTGATCAACAATTTCTGCAAGATTTTCTCTTTTGAATATGAAATCAGTAGAGCCAATATCTGCAAGTTCTCTTGCGTTGTTTATTACTCTTTTTATGTATTCTACGTTTCTTATACAGGTATCTAGCAGTTTTTTTGTTTCTTCATTTGTCAGCTCATCTTTTATTATAGGTAATAAAGATATTAGAGGCGTTATTGGTGTTGCAAGGTCATGGCTTAGGTTATCTATAAATCGTGATTTATGTTGTATAAGTCTGTTTATTTCTACTGTACTGTCTATTACTTTGCTTCCTAGTTCTTTGCTTAGCTGGTTTTCTTTTTGTAAATTATTTAGTTTTTCTTCTGTTTCTTTAAGTCTTTTTTCTAGTTCTTTTATTCGTATTTCTTTTTCATCAAAAATATTTTGTTCATCATTTAGTTGTTCTTGCATCCTTTCGCTACCTTATTTTTTTGAATAGTAGAATCCTTTGTTTAGTTTAAATATTTTTATTTTATTTGAATGAATTAAGCCAAATTGAAAACTAAATAGAAAAACATAAGTTCTAAATATCATATATCTGATAAAAATTATTATAAATTTGATTGTTTAGGCTAGGAGAAACGTGTGTGGTTATGCCTGTTGAAGATGGTGATATGGTTAAATCTCATGATGAAGTTCTTGAGTTAATCGATGATATAAAAAAATTCGAAGAAGGTCTTTTAGAGTTTAATTTAAAGCCAGTTGAAGAAGTTAAAGAAGATATTATTGAAGTTGATTATAACTCACTTGAGCCGCAACAGGATATATCTGAACCAAAGTTTTTAGATAAACCTAAGAAATTTAAGTTTTTGAAGAAAAAAGAAAAAATTGTTGTTGATAAACCGAGTGCAACTTTTAGGATTCGTTTTGATGAATCTGGAGGTCTTGTTAATCTTGACTTTAAAAGACCTGAACCTAAAAATAAGGTAAAGGCTGATAAAAAGAAGTTTTCTTTAAAGAAAATTTTGCCTTTTAAAAAATCAAAAGATAAAAGTGATAAAAGTACATCTCAAGAAAAATCATCTATTGGTTCTAAGTTGAAGGGTAGTTTTGGTAAAATTAGTAAACTTAAAAATGTTATTCCTAATAAATCTAAAAAATCTGATTCAGAATCTGAAGAAAGCAAATGATTTGTGTTTATATGCTTCTTGCTAGTTCTCTGATTCTGTTGTTTACTATGAAGATTTCCATTACTATTTTTAGTTCATCAAGATCTTGCTGGGTTTTTACCTCACTTACTATTTTCATTTTCTTAATCCTCCTATGTTATACTCTGTAATTACAAGTATTTAAACTTTGTTAGACATTATACTTAAAATGTGAAAATGTCAAACCTTAGAAAAACCATTAAATAAACAAGTATCATTCCCAAAAACGATTAGAATTATGGCTTCTGATAACTACGAATACATAAAAATCGAAGAGAAATGGCAAAAAAAATGGCTTGAAGAAAAAATATACCTGGCAAAAAAACAAAACAAAAAAAAATTCTTCATACACTTTGCATATCCTGGAGTATCAGGATACCTACATGTAGGACACATGAGAGGTTTTACCTACTGTGACATAATCTCAAGATACAAAAGAATGCAAAAATACGATGTAATCTTTCCAGCAGGATTTCATGCATCAGGAATACCTTCCATTGGATTTGCAAAAAAAGTAGAAAGAAAAGACGCACAAACAATCAAATCACTAAAAGAATATGGATTAAATGACAAAGAAATACAAAAACTAACAGACCCTGGAGAAGTAGTAAAATATTTTTCAAATGTATATGTTGAAGACTACTGGAAAAAATTTGGATTTTTAATAGATTACTCAAGAATAATGAGCACAATATCAGACGGATATAAACAATTTATAACATGGCAGTTTTTAAAACTAAAAGAAAAAAACCTGCTTATTAAAAAACCGCATTATGCACCATTCTGTCCAAACTGTGGACCAGTTGCCGTAGATAAATCAGAAACAGATATATCAAAAGGCGGCAGCGCAGAAATAATGGAGTTTACAGTAATCAAATTTACAATGCCTGATAAAACAATACTGCCTGCTGCAACACTAAGACCAGAGACGATTTTTGGCGTTACAAACATGTGGATAAACCCAGATGTTGAATACATAAAAGCAAAAATTGGCAGTGAAGAATGGATTCTTTCAAAACAAGCATTTGAAAAACTTAAACACCAGATAGATGATGTCAAAGCTACAAATGAGAAAATAAAAGGAAAAGAGCTCATTGGTAAAACCTGTAAAATACCAGTTATCGGGCGAGAAATACCACTTCTTTCAGGACCATTTGCAGATCCAAATGTTGCAACAGGAATAGTAATGAGCGTTCCAGCACATGCACCATATGACTGGATTGCACTAGTAGAATCAAAAGAAAATATAGAGCCTATCACAATAATTGATGTAAAAGGATACGGAACAAACCCTGCAAAACAAGAATGTGAAAAATTAGGAATTAAAAGCCAGAATGAAACAGAAAAACTAGATCTTGCAACAGAAGAAGTATACAAAAACGAGTTTCACAAAGGATATCTAAATGATAAATGTGGAATATACGCTGGAATAAAAATATCAGATATAAAAGATGAAGTTAAAAACGAGCTTATAACAAATAATCAAGCAGCACTTATGAGGGAATTTTCTGAAGAAGTAATATGCCGCTGTCAAACACCAGTGCTTATTAAACAAATACCTGACCAATGGTTTATAAAATATAGTGATAAAGACCTCACAGAACAGACAAAAAAACATTCAGAATCAATGAATATTTATCCACTGGACTACAAAAACGAGCTACCTGGAGTACTGGACTGGTTTGACGACAGAGCATGCATACGTCAAGGTTCATGGCTTGGAACAGAGTTTCCATTTAAAAAAGACTGGATAATTGAACCTATTTCTGATTCAACACTTTATCCTGCATATTATATTATATCAAAATATGTAAATGAAGAAAAAATAAAACCATCTGATATGACAGAAGAGTTTTTTGATTATGTATTTCTTGGTAAAGGCAAAGCTGAAAAAACAATTTGGGATGAAATCAAAAAAGACTTTGATTACTGGTATCCAGTTGATATAAACCTAGGTGGAAAAGAGCATAAAACAGTACATTTTCCAGTTTTTCTAATGAATCATGTAGCAGTAATGCCACAAGATAAAAGACCACAAGGTCTTTTTGTCCACTGGTGGGTCACTCAAAAAGGAAAAGAAAAAATAAGCAAATCCAAAGGTGGAGCAGAACACATAAACGAGGCTGCAACAAAATATGGTGTTGATGCAATGAGGCTTTATTATGCTCATGTAGGCTCACCTTTTGTAGATATCGAATGGGATGAAGAAGCTGTAACAAAATACAAGAATCGTCTAGCAAATATTTTCAAGCAGATACAAGGATTAAAAGGTTTAAAAGATGAGAAAAATCAAAATATTGATAAATGGTTAAAAAGCAGTCTTCAAAGAACTATTAAAAAAACAATTTCTGCATTTGAAAATTTTGATTTAAGAATTGCAACAAATGAGATATTTTTTGAGATGCAGAAAAATATTTCATGGTATGTAAAAAGAGGCGGTAGCAACAAAGAAATAATTGATATTTTTATTAAAAACTGGCTTGTTCTTATGACACCGGTTACACCTCATATTGCAGAAGAACTATGTAGCATTTATTCTAAATCAGGTTTTATCTCAAATGAACTTTATCCTAAGTTTGATGAAACAAAGATTTCAGAAAAAGATGAAATTGGCGAATATTTACTGCAAGGCGTAACAGAAGATATATCAGAAATTTTAAAGGTTACCAAAATTAGTCCTAAAACAATTTATGTTTATACAACACCTTCTTGGAAACAAGAAATTTACAAGAAAGCAATTGCTCTTGCATCTGAAAACAAGCTTGATATGAGTGTTCTTATGAAAGAAGTTATGAGTAATTCATCTATGAAATCAAATGCCAAGCAGGTTTCGCAATTTGCAGGAAAAATAATCGGTGAAATCAAAAAATTAAGTGATTCTGATAAACAGAAATATATCATAGATATAAATGAAAAAGAGTATCTAAAATCTGCTAAGCAATACATAAAAAGTTTATTTTCTTGTGACATCAAAATTTTTAGTTCAGATGATAAAGATATTTATGATCCGCAAAGTAAAACACGTTTTGCAACTCCTTTGAGGCCTGCGATATTCATAGAATAACAATTAAAAATAATTTTACATATCCTTATTTTGTATAAAATGAAAAAAGATTACATTTTTGAATCTGAGAAAACTTGGGATTCTATTGCTAAAAGCTTTGATAAAACAAGGCGTAAACCCTGGCAGGAATG
>CAZFAZ010000054.1:0-9511 GCA_964517155.1 uncultured Thermoplasmatales archaeon | reverse complement strand
ACATAGTTTGCATGATCCGCATGAGCATGTGAAAGTATCACTCCTTGAACATCAGGCTTTTGAGGTTTACGACCAAAATGTTCCAGCAGATCATCACGATAAACGCCATTTATATCTGGGATAAGCCCCATTGTAAGAAAATCCCCAATTCCGTTTGCAGTTCTTGGTGTGAGAAATTCTTCAAAAAACTTTCCTCGGCGGCCAAAACTCATGCCAAAATCTAAAAAAATCTTTGTATCATTATCTTCAAGAAGAGTTTTATTTCCACCAATTTCTTTTACTCCGCCATAAAACGTTAATTTTACCAGCTTTAATCACCGTTGAATGCTTTTTAAACAACTGTGACTAAATAAAGTTTATTGAATAAAAAATAACAAAAATCATATTTTTTGTTTTTTTTAAGCTTTATCTTTAGTTGTCTCACGAGCAAGATCACGTGCTCTTTGACCTACAACAAAAAGTTTTGCAATAAAAGTAATCTCATTTGCTTCTTCTTTATTATTGACTTGTCCCACAATCAACATAGTTATCAAACATAATGTTTGTTTTCAAGCTTTTAAAGCGTTGTTGTACAAGTCTTTCCCAGATTATTTACAAAAACGTCCATTTTTTCTGTAATCGAAACTATAAAAAAGGTTACGGTTATTCTGGGGGTGTAAGGGTGTCGCCTTTATGACTCAGAAAAATATATCCGACATGCTTACATCTTACGATAAAAAAAACCTTACGATATGTACTGTTTGTAGTCACTCTTCTCTTCAGATTTTTAATGGCGCAAGAAAAGAAGGATTTAAAACACTAGGAATTGCAGTTGGTGAGAAAAAGAAATTTTATGATGCTTTTCCATTAGGCCGCCCTGATGAATTTTTAATTGTTGATGATTACAAAGACATTTTAAAATGTACCGCGGAGCTTCGCAAGAAAAACGTAATTGTTATTCCTCATGGTTCTTTTGTTGAATATCTTGGTGCTGACAAGTTTTTGAAACTTGATCTACCAACTTTTGGAAATCGCAAAGTCTTGATGTGGGAGTCAGATCGCAAAATTGAAAGACAATGGCTTGAGGGTGCAGGTGTTACCATGCCTCAGGAGATTACTGATCCGCATTATATCGAAAAACCGGTTATAGTTAAGTATCATGGTGCAAAAGGTGGCAAAGGTTTTTTTATTGCAAAAACCTATGAAGAGTTTAAACGTCGTGTCGATGAAAGTAAGGCGTATGCAATTCAAGAGTTTGTAATGGGTACCAGGTATTACCTTCATTATTTTTACAGTCCAATACAAAATAATGCATATAAACTTTCAAAAGGCAGTCTTCAACTTCTTAGTATGGATAGGCGTGATGAAACAACAATTGATGAGGTTCAGCGTATTGGTAGTATATCTGAATTAGAGGAGTTAGGCATTCATCCAACTTTTGTTGTAACAGGAAATATTCCTATTGTTATGCGTGAAAGTCTTCTTCCAAAAGTATTTGAGATGGGTGAAGCAGTTGTTGAAAAAAGCATTGAGCTTTTCGGCGGAGTAATTGGTAGTTTTTGTCTTGAGACTGTTGTCACTGAAGAACTTGAATTTAAAGTCTTTGAAATTTCTGCTCGTATCGTAGCAGGGACTAATCCATATATTGCAGGTTCACCTTATTCTGAGATGATTCAACCTGATCTTTCTACTGGGCGTAGAATCGCACAAGAAATAAAATATGCAACTAAGAAAAACTTGTTGCATGAAATTTTAAGCTAAAGTAAAATATGAGGTTTTTTATTTGTTAACAATAGTTATAGCTGAAGCAGAACTTGAAATAATGCCTCGTTCTATTTGGAATCATCCTGTAGCTGTCAGCTATGCTCGACAGCATAATAAAAAACCAGGCATGATTCTTCTTGATAGTAACTTTCATCATAATGCTATGAAAAAACTTAATGATTGGAAAAGGCGCGGTCGACCAGATATAGTTCATATTGTTCTTTTAAATTTACTTGAATCAATAGCAAATAAAAAAAATGATTTAAAAATCATTATTCATACACGCAACAACGAAGCAGTTTATATTCATCCAGATACTCGTTTGATGCGAAATTACACTCGTTTTGTAGGACTTTTTGAGCAGCTTTTTGAAAAAAAGAAGATACAAGCAGATGATAAAACACTGTTTGAAATAAAAGAAAATAAATATCTTGAGAAAATAATTGATGAAGAAAAAAAAGATTTTGTTTTAGCTTTTTCAAAAAACGGCAGAAAAGTAAAGTTGTCAAATTATTTTGATAATTTAAAGAAGAAAGGTCATAAAAATATATTATGTGTTGTTGGTGGTTTTCCTCATGGAGATTTTCATAATGATATATCTGAAAAAGTTGATGATAATCTATCCATATTTGATGATGAACTGATGGCATGGTCTGTTGCAAATGAGATAACTGTAAATTATGAAAATAGTTTAATGGTTTTTTGATTGGAAAATATTTAAAAACACATTGTGCAGGTGAAAAATCAATAACTGAGATAGAAAGCATGTATAATATAAACCATAAAGTAGAAATTAAAAATGTAACTGATAAATTAAAAAAACACAACGTAGAAGTTTATTTACATGATTTAACTCATCCCCTTCTACAATTCCCTGTTGTAAGAGCAATGTTTACAGGAGGCGAGGGTTATTTTTCAAAACTGCCATTTATAGGATATATGAGATTAGTTTTAGGTGCTGAAAATAAAGAAGAAAGACACTCTTTTTTAAACCATGTTATCAAAGATACATACGGCTCTCAAGCCCTTTACAGTATTCTAAAAGGTGGAAACTGGTGTTCATCAAATGATCAGACGGATTTTATAAAACTAGTAGTGGGAAACATAAGCTTTTCAGGTCCAAATCCAAGTCTTTGGGGTAAAAAATTTTATAAATTTTATTTCTTAGGGATTCTCTATCTTAAGATGAAGGACTATGAAAAAGCAGAAAAATGTTTCAAAGCTTCATTATATCAAAACTTTAATGATGTTGCTCCATTAATTGGCCTTTTATATATCTATTCAAAACAGAAAAAAGAGGCTGAATTCAAACATATAATGGATCATATTAATACAGTAAATAAGAATGGAGTAAATATAGAGGCAATGTTAAAAGACATGGATAATCCAGTGATAGATCCAAATCCCTTTGAACTATGTGATCTTGATTGCAATAGTAAAAACAAACCACACCTATGCCAAAATTGTTTCTTTAATTATGTGCCCGTTAATTTGTTTATGAAAGATTTTATTGATGATTATATCTGAAAAATAATTATTTTAAGACTGTAATCATCATAGCATTTTGTGCCCACATACGATTTTCTGCTTCATCAAAAATAACACTCCGGGGGCCATGAGCCACATCTTTTGTGACCTCATAACCATAATACGCAGGCAGACAATGCAAAAATATTACATCAGGTTTTGCAATACTCATAAGTTTTTTATCAACAGTGTATCCTTTGAATTCTTTAAGTCTTTTTTCTTTTTGAGATTCATCGCCCATTGAAACCCATGTATCTGTTGCAATAACATCTGCATCTTTTGTTGCGTTTTCTACAACGTCTGTAACCTCTACTTTGACACCAAACTTTTTTGCCTCATCAACATAATACTTGTTAGGCCAATATTTCTTAGGAGAGACAATTTTAACATTCATGCCTGCAATTGCACAACCCAAAAGATAGGAATGAGACATATTATTTGCGCCATCTCCAAGATACACAAAAGAAAGACCCTTGAGTTTTCCTTTGTGTTCTTTAATCGTCATAAGATCAGTAATAACTTGACAAGGATGCTCTTTATCATCAAGGCCAGAAATCACAGGGACCGTTGCATGTTTTGCAAGCTCTTTCATATCAGAATTTTTCATAGCACGAAACATGATAATATCTACATAACGCGACAAAACAAGTGCGGTATCCTCAATTGTTTCACCACGGCCAAGCTGAATATCAGATTTACCCAAAAAAATTGCATGGCCGCCAAGTTTTGTCATACCAGTTTCAAAACTAACTCTGGTTCTAGTACTACTTTTCTCAAAAATCATCCCGAGAGTTTTACCCTTTAAAAGTTCTATACTTTCGCCTTTTTTAGACTTCTTTTTAAGTTTAATGCCAAGATCAATAATTTCTTCTAAATCATCTTTTACATCAAGCATTGAAATAATGTCGCGTTTCATGAAAGCAGGGAATGGCTTTTTCTTCTTTAAATATATCGCAGAGCAAACTGATTTTTTTTATAAAAACAATAATTGTACAATATTTTATAAACAAATTTTTGATATAACACTTGAAAAGATGGGAGTTAAAATAGGTGAACTCTTCAAAGAAGAAAAAATAAGTTTTGACACTCTTCATGACCGAGTCATAGTAATAGATGCATACAACGTGCTTCACCAGTTTCTAGCAAGCATACGCCAGCAAGATGGAACACCACTAAAAAACAGTAAAGGAGAAATCACATCACATTTATCAGGACTTTTTCAAAGAACAGCAAACCTTGTAGAAGCACGAATCCGCCCAGTTTATTCTTTTGATGGAACACCTCATCTGCTAAAAGCAAAAACAATAAAAGAAAGACAAAAAAGAAAAGAACAAGCAGAAAAAGAATACCTCGAGGCGATAGAAGAAGGAGACCTTAAAAAAGCACGCTCAAAAGCCCAACAAACATCAAGGCTTACAGATGAAATGGTAAAACAAAGCAAAGACCTGCTTGATGCACTAGGAATACCCTGGGTTCAAGCGCCAATGGAAGGAGAAGCACAAGCAAGCTACATGGTCAAAAAAGGTGATGCATATGCAGCAGGTTCACAAGATTACGACTGCTTACTAGTAGGAGCACCAGTTTTAGTACGTAATCTTACCTCTTCTGAAAGACGAAAACTGCCAGGTAAAGAAGCCTATGCAAAAGTATATATAAAACAAATAAGACTTAAAACAAATCTAAAAAGCCTTGGGATTACACATAAACAACTAGTAGATATGGCGATACTAATAGGCACAGATTTTAACGATGGAATAAAAGGAATAGGCCCTAAAAAAAGCCTTAATCTTATAAAAAAGAATGGAAACGTTGAAAACGTACTTGCAAAAATAGGTGCAGAAAACCCACCAAGCTTTGAAGAAATAAAAGAAATAAGAAACATATTTTTAAAGCCAAAAATAACAGACGACTATACATTAGAATGGCCTGGTGCAGACGAAGAAAAAGTCTTAAAAATACTATGCGACCAACATCACTTTAAAAAAGAGCGAGTAGAGCCGACACTTGCAAAATTTTCAAATGTAGATTATATGATGAAACAAAAAACATTATTCTAAAGTTTTTTATTCAACATTTTTATTTAAAATAAAACTAAGCAAGTCACCAGGTTTATACTCTTTTGGCTCTTCACCATTTTTAAAAAGCCTTGCGCCAGTTGTTCCCTTAAGTGTTATCTTATCATCTTTTACATGCAGTATACCGCCTTCCCGAAGACCTACTACATAATCTGAGTTATAAAAATGAAACTCTTTTATTCTTGTCTCACGGGTTTCACCCATATGTTTACTGTTTGGATCAGGATCCAGATAATGAGGATTAATGTTAAAAGGCACGAGATTTAACGCATCAAAACTTGGCGGATACATTATAGGCATGTCATTAGTTGTTTTAATGCTCTTTGTTGCAACGTTTGAACCAGCGCTAGTCCCAATATAAGGAGTTCCTTCTGATACTTTTTTACGTATTAAGTTTATTATATCTGCTTTATATAATCCTGATAAAAGAACAAATGTGTTTCCGCCGCCAATAAAAATTGCTTCAGCGTTTTTTACAGCAGCCTTTGCATCAGAATGCTTGTGAATACCTGAAAGTTTTATTCCCATTTTCTCAAATCTTTCTTTAGCAATTTTTGTGTATTCATCATGAGTAATACCCCCAGGTCTTGCATATGGTATAAACAAAATACTTTTTTTATCGCCTAAAAACTTTTTAATTTCATCTTCACAATGATCAAGATATCCACTACCATGTAGAGTTGAGTTACTTATAAGCAAAAGATTTCTTTTAATCAAAATTCCCCCTTATTTTTTTAAAATCTTGAATTTGTCAATACCCTGCAGCAATGCTAGTTTTTCGCCGTTATCCCAATCTACCCAGATAAGTTCCTGGTCTTCTTCTATTTTTGTAATAGTTCCCTTTGACCCTTTTACAAGTCGTGTCATAGTATCCATCATTTCTAAAAGCTCTATTCTATCCCCAATTTTTACTTTTTCAGTCATTTTTTCACCTGAAATTTTTTTAGAAATCTGATGATACAAGTTGTTTTTCTATTAAATCAACTAACCATTTCTTTTCGTCTTCACCGATATTTCCAGATCCAAGTGATTCTCTAAACCTGTTTATCCTGTTTACTGATTCTATATATCGCATTACATCATCTATTGTAAATTCCAAATCTGTTAAAAATGCATTTAATTTAAACAGTTGTGTTTCGTCTTGATTTAGATCTGGATTTGCATATCCTGCTAAAAGATTGCCAAGTCTTTCACATTCTTTAATCCAATCCTGAAAATTATTTTCTATTTCTGTGTAATGCTGTGCGTCTCCTATTATCCATTTTTCAATTGCTCTGATATCTTCTCCGGAGAGCGGCTCGTTCTTTTTGAGTTTTCGTATAAGATTAGTTATAGGTTCTCTTAGACTTGCCTGTATAGAATCTCTTATGTGAGTATGTAATTGTTCTATTGGGTTTTTAATCAACTCTAAAGTTTCTACATCTTTGTTTTGTAAGCCTTTTTTAAGATTTTCATTTATAACTTTTATTTTATCTGCAATGTATATACTCAATGAATTCACCTCAAACATCACCCCTAAATATAATGAAAGTTTATAAAGATAGTCCGTTTCTAAAGTTATGCGGATACCGGGATTCGAACCCGAGCAACAAGCTTGGGAAGCTTGTATCATAGCCGCTAGATCATATCCGCAACAATGTGTGAAAAATAATTTTGATTAATAACTTTTTGCCATTAAAAAAAAGTAGTTATCTTCCTATCTTCCACCGGCGCCTCCGCCACCAAAACCTCCACCGCCACCGAAGCCGCCTCTACCACTAAAACCACCAGATCCACCACCCGAGCTGTGTCTTGCGGACATAATTGCATAATTAACAGAGTAAAATGAACTATACATAACTGGGACATAGTTTGCTTCGTGAATATTTATGTTTAACTTTTCCATTGCTTTTGCAACTTTTTTACCAATGCCCAGTGCAGTGCCATATACTAGCCATTCTTCCCAGATTATAATATCCTGCATTTCATATTTTTTAAGTTGAGCCATATCAGATAAAAAATTACTAAATGAATCCCATTGAAGTTTTTCTTTGTAGTAATCGTTTTTCCAATGACCAAACAATGCAGGTGGAGCCAAATATGCTACAAAAGATTGAATTAAAAGTATAAAGGATAAAATAAGTGTTTGATGAATCATTGGATATATGCTTGCTGAGTTAACAAAAGAAAAAAACAATACAGATACTAAAATCATGCTTAAAAATATAAATATTTTAGTATGGTGTTTACCACTTACAAAAAAATCTTCTAAAAAACTATATTCGGCGGTTTTCCTTAGATATTTCAGTTCTTTGTTAATCTTATTTATTTTAGAATAGTCATAATCTCTATCTTTAATTTTATCTGCAAAAGCCTCTAAATTAAAGGCGTTATTTTCACCCCATGTTTGGATAAAAGAAAACACCCTTTTTTCATATTCATCTAATTCTTCACTTGTTTTATTGATTTTAATTTCTAATGAACCATCATAATTTTTAAGAGTAATTATTTTTCTATTATGAAAATCAAGTAAAGTAGCATACAGTGCATTTTCATCGATTTTATGTTCTGTTTTATAAAACACTAAATTCACAAGCCATGGCTTTCTTTTTTTTGGAACAAAACTAAGATACTCTGGGACAACATAGTTTTCTTCTTTGCCCTTTAAAAAATAAATGATAAGCAATATTGCTGCAAAACCAAATGTTAAAACAAGTAACATATAGTTTAGAAAAGTAAATATTAGATAACCTAAATCATAATTATTATTTGCATTTATTGTTTTTTCTAATATGTTTTCTTCATATGTTTGATGACCATATTCTATATTTTTTGAGACAATTTCAAATTCTATTAGACTGTTACTAGGGCTTGAACCAGTAATAACGTACTGATTGTAACTTTTAGTAACATCCATATGCGGATGTGTGTAAAGTTTAACTATATCCTTTTCAGGATCGTAGATTATAATTCTGACATTTTTATAAGGAATATGGTCATCTGCAAGTTTTATGCTTATATGGTAATATTCATCATCATATTTTACCAGTGGATAAAGTTCATAATCAATTTTTATTTCGTATTTTCCTTTTGAAAAATAGTTAGGATTATAACATCCTATCTCGTTATTAAAAGCCATATATTCAACAGTAGATTCATAATAGATACTACCATTTAATATCTCTGCATCTCCTTTAAAATCTTTTACATAAGCATTGTATGGACAACTAACATTTAGCACTTTTATATGTGGCTGATAATAACTTGAATCATAGATTACGGGTTCTTTCCAATATCTATAAAGCATTCTGTATTCACCTGAAACACCAACATTATACTCATATGATTCAGTAATCTTACCATCTGAAAACAGCTCAACAATATAATTTTCTACAAACAAATCTCCTGAATTTTGAAAAAAACCAGCAGCTGCAAATCCAAAGATTGCAAATACTGTCACAAAAACCAATATTATTGTCAATAATTTTTTTTCAGTCACTGTTACAACCCCAAATCAGGTTTATGCTCGGCTTTTTCCTCAAACTTAAGATATTCTAACTTTTTATAAGATAAAATTTTTCCAATAATATTGGAGGGAATAACGCCTAAACGTGTATTATATTCCTGAACAATATTGTTATAAGTATACCTCTGTCTAGATATCTCCCCTTCCACATCTTTTATTGCATCCATTAAATCAGTAAAATTTTTAGAAGCCTTAAGATCCGGGTAATTTTCAACAACTGCAAGAATTTTTTCAAGAATGCCTTTTGATTCACCATTTATTTTATCTATTTCCCCAGTTGCAATATCTTGTCCAACAAGACTTCTCATTTTAGTAATATTTTCCATTACATTTCTTTCAAACTTAGCATAACCTTTGACAACTTCTGCAAGTTGAGAAATCATATCAAGTCTTTTTTTAAGAGCAACTTTTATCTGGCTAAGACTTGCTTCTGCACCGTTATCTAATCTTTGAAACTTGTTATAACTTACAATAAAAATTGTAATTAATGACAATAAAATTAGAACAACACAGGTAATAATCATTAATAAAATCATGAAAAAACGAAGCATATGAAAATTATTTAAATTTAACCTAACTTTCAGGAACAACTATTTTTTCTTTTTTGAGTGGTATCGTAAAATAAAAAGTTGAACCTTGTTTTAGACCAGGGCTTTCAGCC
>CAZFAZ010000053.1:0-3938 GCA_964517155.1 uncultured Thermoplasmatales archaeon | reverse complement strand
TTAGTATTCAAGATGCAATAGATAATGCTAGTGATGGAGATACAATTTTTGTTTATAATGGAACATATTATGAACATATTACAATTGATAAACCTATTAATTTAATCGGTGAAGATAAGGAAGAAACAATTCTTGGTGGTGGAAATGAAATTTTAATGATAGAAAGAAATTTTTATTTTACAAATTCTAAAAATTCATTTTCTTTAATTAATATTTCTGCAGATAATGTTACAATTAAAGGCTTTACAATAAAAAATAGCACATATCTTAATACGGTAAAATTAGAATGGTATCTTTCAAGAAGTCATTATCATCCAAACTATATACCATATGATAATCTTAATGTTGGTATAGGAATTTATATCTCCTCAAACAATTCGATAATTTCTGATAACATAATAGAAATGAACGGCGCTGATGGAATTAATCTAAAAAATTGTCAAAAAAATCTTATTTCAAACAATACGATAAAAAACAATACTCAGTGTGGTATTTATCTTATAAATAGCTCAAATAATTACGTTATAAATAATACATTTTCTAATGATTCACTAGGAATAGGTTTTGTATATAATTCTATTTACAATATTATTTATCATAATAATTTCATAAACAACACAATAAATCATGTTTTTCATTATTTAAATGATGAAAATAATACTTTTTATAGTAAAGAATTATACCAGGGCAACTACTGGGATGATTACAATGGATCTGATAAAAATAATGATGGAATAGGTGACATACCCTATAATATATCAGGAGAAAGATGCCAAGATTTATATCCTTTAATGTCGCCGTATTATGGTAGAATTGTGGTAAAGGATTTTTATGTTGACCAAGATGCAGTACTATATATGCTCTGGATTGCAATGATTGCAACAATACTCTTTTTGATTCCAATAGCATATATCTGGTATAGGAAAACAAGACCGCGTGAATAAAATTTTATGTTGTTTTAATAGTTCCTAAAACTGGTTCATAAATCAGTCCTTTATCCATAAGACTAGTAAGTGCCTCTTCAACATTATCGCGGTTAAGTCCTTTCTTTTCGCATTTTTCTGTTATGCTGTCCCATGAAGCACCATCTTTTCCTTCTATTTCTCTAATTGTTTCAAACACTGTTTTTTCAATTTCTGCGTAATCCTCAGAGTTGTCTTTATCCTCAGATTGTTCTACTGTTTCGCTTTTTTCTTCCTGAGGCTCAGTTTCTGTTGGTTCTTTGTTAAACTCAGTTTTTTCTATTTTCTCTTGTTTTTTATTTTTTAAATCTGCAATATCGTCTTGCCCTGGTCTAAGATACTGCAGAGATTCATGTATTAAACGAACATATTTCTCCAGATTAATATTATGACCATAATGTTTAATTGCTGCAAATATTCCTTCAGATAAATCTTTACTGACACCAATGTTTTTAAGATTACTCTCTGAAGAATCCCCTAGTTTGATTGCTTCAAGTACTGCCTCTATTCTTTCTTTAGTATTCTTACAAGTTTCAAGAATCCATTTATCTCTTATATCTGAAGAAACCTCAATTATCTTTTCAGGTCTAACAGATACAAAAAGAGTTCCTTCCTCAGGAGTATAAGTGCGAACTTTTCCGATTACTGCAACAAATGCTGGGACTTCAATTTTAGAAAGAGTATCTGTGATTTCTTTCTGATAAGATCCAGAATACATTGTAAAAACACCAGTTGGATCAGAGATATGCGCACGAACCAGATCGCCGTCTTCAGATATGTTTTCAACGTCAGTTAGAACACCTATTATAAACACACGGTTTACTTTTGCACCCAAAGGTGTGACAATATATGATGGAGTCATTTCCCCTTCGCCTTTTATCTCAAAAGTAGCATCGTTGTATTCACCTGCAAAAACACGCCATGCTGTTTCTCTTTTCATAGTAACTCCTCCAGAGAAGATGCAAGTTTTTCTGATTCTTTTTGCAAATCAAATTCTACAAATTCTGCATCATTTACAATAATATTTGTCCCAAAATCATCTGCAAGGGCATTACCTTTTACACATAATATTTTTGCAAAAAGTCTGCTGTTTAACTCTTCATCATGTTTTTCATCTGTCATATTTTTTATCTCTTCAAGCGTTAAACCAAGAATTTTTTCAGATAAGTCCTTGTTTAAAATGCATCCTACAGCACCGGTTCCATCGTCAATTATAAGTTTGAGTCTTAAATCTGGTTTGCCTGTGACCTCTTCATGAATACTGCATCTTCCATCCTGTAAAACACGATTGCATTCAGGACAGCGCATTACAAAACCAGAGCCTGGTCTGATATCAATTATACTGCCTTGTATTTCTACATCCAGTGCTCCATGTTTTTCTAAGAGAGTATGCAGTGGCATTTTATTAGAACTGATGTCAGTTTTTGAAATCTTATTTTTTTCAAGTTTTTTAACAGATGCATTTGAATCAAAAGTAAGTTGAGGAATGCCTTTCCAGGATTTTACATATCCTCCACTAATGCGAAGTACATCTCCTTCTTTTATCTTAAAATCATCCCATGCTGTAAACTGAGCTTTACCTGTTTCATCGCCAATTACTCCTGAGAAAATCTTTTTTGTTTCACCATTTATTTCTGTTTCACGACATGATGTTTTTATCACACGTGCCGTAACATCAACACGCCCCATTCCTGAGTGAAGTTGTTTGACTTTTACTTGACGCGGCTCGAAAGCACTTTTTGGTAGTCTATCTTTTTCTGTTTTTTCAACATTAACCCGATCGCCAAGGTTGAGCTGTACAGCACCCTGCCATTCACGGGTGTAGGCATTACTTATTTCTACAACATCGCCTTTTTCAACTTCAAGTTCACCCCATGATGTAAAAGGAATTGTTCCAGTTTCATCACCAAGAATTCCATAGAAAATCTTTTTTGCTTCACCTTTTACAGTTATATCTTTAGGATTTATAGCAATTACATGGCCTAGTATTTTAACACTAGATTGATTTGGTTTTAAATCAGAAATTAGTGTTCTTTCAGCAGAGTTACCTGAGGAACCTGTGAAAACCATTGCTCCTCCAAATTTTTTCACAAGTGTTTGTTTTGCCTGCTCAAGGGGTACGCCATATTCCATAAATTTTTCAAGTTCAGATTCAAGTTCTTTTCTTGAAACTTTTTCTTTATTATCCTCATTTAAAGCATTTATAATATCATCTACATGAGATTTAAGATCATCTTTAGTCACAAATGTAACCTCCCATAAAACGCATGTAATATTTGATATATCAATGTATCTTTATTTTTGTAATTAGTAAAGCCCTGTTATGTTTCCTTTTTCATCAATATCGATATTTTCAGAGATTGGTTTTTTTGGTAGCCCTGGCATTGTTGTAATTTTTCCAGTCATTGGAACTAAAAATCCTGCTCCTGCTGAAAACTTTATTTCACGAACAGTTATTTTAAAATCTTTTGGTCTTCCAAGGCATTTTGAATCATCAGATAAAGAATACTGTGTTTTTGCAATACAAATAGGTAGTTTATCAAGTCCTAGCTCTTGGCATAGTTTAATGTCTCTTTCTGCAGCAACAGTATATACTACACGCTGGGCGCCGTATATTTTTTTTGCTATGCGCTCTATTTTTTCTTTAACTGAAAGATTAAGTTCATATAAAAATTTAAATTTTGAAGGATTGTTATGAATAAGACTTATTAGTTTTCCGGCAAGCTCTATTCCACCTTCTCCACCCTGACTCCAGATATCTGCAAATGCAACTGGTATTTTTTTTGAATTGCAGAATTTTTCAACGATTTCTATTTCTTCATCTGTGTCATCTATAAAATGGTTAATTGCAACAATTACAGGAACATTATAAAGCGATATATTCTCCAGATGTTTCTCAAGGTTAGAAAGACCTTTTTCTACGCTTCCTTGCCCATGTCTTTTTAACGCGCGAATACTTACAAGCATTACAACTGC
>CAZFAZ010000052.1:0-25883 GCA_964517155.1 uncultured Thermoplasmatales archaeon | reverse complement strand
AACATATGCCTCAGCCATTATTCCAAGGCTTTCAATAAGTTGTCTTTGAGCAACACGATTCTCACGTGTATATTGATCTGCTTTACTCATAAAATATGGTTTTAATGCACCACCGGATTGAACAGTTACAATTGCTCCTTGTAAAAACTCTTTGAATTTTTCAGATGGAGTCCTATGTATATTTGCTTTAATTGCAGAAATGATATCTCTTCCGAGAAGCCCAACATCTCTATATATCCATAAAGCCTCCTCGCGGATTTCACCATAAATTTTTTGTTTAGAAAGACTTTTAAAAATCTCAGTAGGAGTAATTCCTGCTGAGCTCATTGCAGATATAAAATTAAGTGCATAAGGAAGATGCATATCGATTTTTTTACCCCTAGATTTTGCTTTTCCATGAGGGTAACTCATAAAATAAAGATATGCAAAAACAGTAGTCATAACAGGAATTAATACCAGCAGCATAATAAAAATAAAATGAGGATTTAAAAAAACTACTAAAATCACGTAAAAAACTGAAGAGATAACAGCAGCTAAAATAGTATTCATCCATACATACGAAAGATAAGCACCAGGTCTGATATCCATATGTGACTTTTCCAGATCAAGCTTAATTTTATCGCTTGCAATATTTTCTGCAGTATTACCAAACCATCGATAACACATCTTCTGATAATTATTAAGAGGCATCTCTCCTATTCACCACCTTTAATTACTATTTTTTAATTTCTTTTAGTATATTCTTAGCTGTTTTTTTATCTATACCTTTTATTTTAGTTAATTCTTTAACAGAACTATTTTTCAAATCTTCAATTGATTTAAATCCTTTATCAATTAATAATTTTGAGATATCTGAAGTTATTGAAGATACATCTTTAAATGCATCGGCATCTGATGTTGAATGCTCAATATCAACAGATCCTTTAGTATCCTGTAAAACATCTGCTGTTTCATCAAAAGATTTATCGATCTCCTCAGATTTTGATTTTTTTGCTTTGTTTCCTTTGTCATTTTTTTTCTTTGCATCTTTCATCTTTTTTAAGAAATCAACGGAATTTTCTGCATATCTTGATACAACTTTTGCAACTTCTTTAAATGTTCTTACATCGTTTTTTTGCATCCATTCTAAAATCTCGGTTCTCTGTCTTATCTCCTGAGTAATTTGTTCTTTAGACATATCCCATTTAGCTCTAATTCCTTCTAAAACATAGCTTTTACCTGTATAAATGAATTTATCTTCAATTGGATCCCAGCGGAATACTTCATTGGTTAAAATTTCTTTAGTTGTAGGATCGATATCAATAATTTCAATAATCTGCTTGCAACGGCGCACTCTTTTTCCTTTAACCCTTGTTGTAAAATGAATAGATACTACGTCAAGGGATTGAAGCATTACTCTAGGAATCTCAATTGGTTTGCCTTCAAGACGATGAATTAAGGATTTTGCACTATCTGCATGCACAGTACTATATGTTGCATGACCTGTAGCCATAGCTTGAAACAAAACATATGCTTCTTTACCACGTATTTCACCAACAAGTATATATTCAGGTCTTTGACGAAGAGCAGCCTTCATTAAATCATAAAGATCGATTTCGCCGACCATTCTATCCTGAACAATTTCACCAAAACCACTGCGTGCAACACCAGGAATCCAATTAGGATGAGGCAGATTTATCTCACGGGTTTCCTCAATACTTACAATTTTTGCATCTCTTGGGATAAATAAACTTAAAGCATTCAAAATAGTAGTCTTACCACTAGCTGTACCACCTGCAATAAGTGCATTAACACGGTTTTCTACTGCAAGCCAGAAATAAGCCATAATCTCAGAAGAAACAGTGTTTAATGCAATAAGATCTGGAGGTGTGAAAGGGTCAGCACGGAATTTACGAATAGTAAAAGTACTTCCTTTTGTAGTAACCTCGGTACCAAGTGTCATTTGAATACGCGAGCCATCCGGTATAGTTGCATCTAGCATCGGCTCTGCGATACTAATATGCTTACCGCATTTCTGAGCAAGACGTATAACAAAATAAGAAAGCTCCTCTTCATCATGAAAAATAACATTGCTTCTCAAAGAACCATATTTACGATGATATAAAAATATTGGAACATTTGCTCCATCACAGCTGATATCTTCAATATTAGGATCACGCATTAAAGGATCGATTTTTCCATAACCCAGAGATTCACGTCGTATATAATAAAGAATTTTTTTCTTAGTAACCGCATCAACTTTAAGTTCATAACTGCTGATAACTTGTTCAACCTGCTCATGAAGATAAACTTCAATTTTTTTCCTGTCAAGCTCATCAAGTCTCAGATTAAAAGTCTTCATTAGTGTTTCCCAGATAAAATTTAGTTTTTCTTGCTCTTCGTTAGAAAGATATGGCTCTATTACTTTGTAATATTTTTCAAGAGTATCAGTATTTTTTAAAATTTTTGCATATGCATAAGGCTCATTTAAAGGATAAAAATCAAGCTGCTCAAGTTCTTCTTTAAAAGAAACATTACCTACTCTACCGCATTTAGGACATTCAACTTTTACTTTTTCACCTGGTTCACCCTGAAGCTCTATTTTTGTATGACAACCTGGGCAGATAGCTACTTTTTTATTCATTTCTATTTAACAACCTTCTCCAACTCTTTTAAGGTTTGATCAGGGCTTTCACAATATCGTGAGACTAAACGAGCAACCTCTCTAAATGATCTAATATTTCCTTTGTTCATAAGATCAACTATTGCTTTTCGCCTTTTTATCTCTTGAGTCATATCTTCGCGATTCATGTCTTTTTCAGCACGAATTCTTTCTAAAACATAGCTTTTACCAGAATAAGTAAATTTATCTTCAACAGGATCCCAGCGGAATACTTCATTGGTTAAAATTTCTTTAGTCGTAGGATCGATATCAATAATTTCAATAACCTGTTTGCAGCGACGGGCACGTTTGCCTTTAACACGAGTTATTACATGAAGGGATACTACATCAAGGGATTGTAGCATTACACGAGGAATGTTAATTGGTTTACCTTCTAATCTATGTATAAGTGAATGGGCGCTATCTGCATGCACGGTACTATATGTTGCATGACCGGTAGCCATAGCTTGAAACAAAACATATGCTTCACGACCGCGTATTTCACCAACAAGTATATATTCAGGTCTCTGACGAAGAGCAGCCTTCATTAAATCATAAAGGTCGATTTCGCCTACTGCTTTATCTGCTACAACTTGTCCAAAACCTGTACGAGCAACACCAGGAATCCAGTTTGTATGAGGCAGATTTATCTCACGGGTTTCCTCAATACTTACAACTTTTGCCTCAGGCGGAATAAACAAGGATAATGCATTAAGACTAGTTGTTTTACCACTTGCAGTACCACCTGCAAAAAGCATATTTATACCGTTTTCAACTGCCATCCACATATATGCAATCATCTCAGAGCTCATAGTATTAAACTCAACAAGATCTGGGGGTGAAAATGGATCGGCACGGAATTTACGAATTGTAAAAGTACTGCCTTTTGCAGTAATTTCATCGCTTAGCGTCATTTGGATACGCGAGCCGTCAGGCATTGTTGCATCTAGCATCGGCTCTGCGATACTAATATGCTTACCGCATTTCTGAGCAAGCCTGTAAACAAAAGAGTTTAAATCATCTGCTGTATCAAATTGGATATTACTTTTAAGAGAGCCAAATTGACGGTGATATAAGAATAATGGAGCCCCCGGTCCATCACAGCTGATATCCTCAATATTAGGATCTTTCATTAAAGGATCGATTTTGCCTAAGCCAAGTGAGGCTTTAGAAAGATAATATAATATTTTATGAAACGACTCACTATTGATTTTAAGATTATATTCTTTTATAACTTTATTTATATTTTCAGCAAGATATTCATCATCGCCTTTGGCTTCAAAATCTTCTGTATCAATTGCTATATTACTAATTGTATCATTTATAAAATCCATTGTTTGCTGCTCTTCTTGGGATAATTCTGCTTCAACTAAAAAATAACATTTTTCAAGTGTTTCTTTCTCACGAAGCAATTCAACATAAGCGTAGGGTTCAACTAACGGGTAAAAATCAAGTTCTTCCCATTCATTTTCAGAAAAACCTAACTCTGAAAGCTTCACAGATTTAACACTTAGAACTTCTTTTGGAAGCTCAATATCGTTAATTTCTCTCAGGGGTGCGCTGTCAATTTCACCGGCTAAATCTTTAAGCTCTTTGCGTTCTTTCTCAGTTAAATGTGGACTCCATCCATTAAAATCAGAATTATCTATATTTTCATCAAAAAATACATGTTCATTTTTAGAATCTGATACCTCAAGGGAAATATCTTTTTTTGTATATTCTTCATCCTGTTTTTCAAAATTTTTGACATTTAAATCCTTTACATGCTCCTCAAAAAGTTTATGTGCTTTTTGTTCAACTTTATCAAAATCATTTTTTTCAGAAATATTACCAGTATTTTTTTTGATGCCTTCCTCAATTATAATTTTTTCATCATCTTTGAGATTAGGAATATTTTCAACTTTAAAACGAGGTTTAAAAACAGGTGTAACATCAGAAGATTCTTCTTTTGTGTAATCGTTAATATACTCAGTTTGTTTGTTAGAATTTTTTTTCTTAAAAAACGATTTTTTCTTAGGTTTAAAATCAAATGTTTGGCTTTGGTTATAAGTATCTGAGCCAGTTTTTCCAGCATATGTTTTTTCAATGTTTTGATCTAAGCTTTTTGCTTCATAGTTTTCATCTTCCGAAAAACCTGTATCTTCTTCTAAAGAAGATGTTTGTGTTTTCTGGGTTTTTACAGCATCATTTTTAGCATTCGTATCAAAAAATCCATGTTTTTTTGCAAGATCTGAAGCGCTTTTTTCAGCATTGTTTGAGAGTTCAATTTCATGCTGTTTTTGTTCTTCATTTTTTATTTTTTTATCTAAAAATTTTGATTCTTCATCTTTATCTTGTTTGTATTCAAGTGAAGATTCTTTTTCAATTTCAGATACAACCTTGTTAAAATCATCAGAAGTTAGAAGGTCTTCTGCCTTTTGCAGTTTATCTTGATTTTCATAGTTTTTGCTTTTTTTGCCTAGTCTAAATCGTATTTTAGCTTTTTCATCATCAGTTTTTTCTTTTTTTATCTGCAGTTTAGGAATTTTTTTTTCATATTTTTTTTCTAGCGGTTTTTCTCCAAGGTTGTCTCGTGCTTGCGAAATGATTGTATTGCTTAGATCATCTTGTTTGTTGTGTTTGTGTTTTTCATCTTTTTTAATATAAAAAAAGCCGTTGTTTTTGATGTTTTTAGGAGATATGTCATCTGAGTTTATTGAGTTTAGATAGGTTTTTTCTAGTTTTTCTTTGTTTTTTAAAATTATTTCATCAACTAATCGTTCTACTTCACATACATTGTTGTATTTTTTATTTTTACTCAAGAAAGCCCCTCCTAGAATTATTAAAAATATGTCTGCTTTCCAGTTTAGTCTTATCCTGCATCCACATCCCGTTCCAAATTAAATATTTGATTTTTTTTGTTTACCTTTTTGAAGTTTTTTAATAAGATGTTATAAGTGGTAAACAAATTTTATGCGCATCTCATCCAACTAGTTTTTGTTATACTTTAAATGCTATTTATACCTTTCTTTAATTGCAAATATTTTATTTTATTTTAAAAGTAGATTTGTAGACAAGTTTATAACTTCTTTTTTAATTGTCTGAAAAAAACAAAGGGGGCCCATGAGGTAGTCTGGATATCCTACCGGCCTTCGGAGCCGGTAACGAGGGTTCGAATCCCTCTGGGTCCGTTTTTTATATTTATATTTTGCCGTGGTTTTTTTCCAATGTGACAAAATTACAGGAAACGTTTAAATATTTAAAAATTGAAAGTATAACATAGAGAGGTCTGGAAAAAAATAATTTTTCTTCCTTTCATCTTTACCATCCACCCTCCAGATCTCCCTTCCCTTCTCTCCAAAACAATAACTCTTTTTAAAAAAAAAAGAATTAAGAGGAGTTATCCTAATTTTTTATAACTCCTTTTACTACTTCTCTAAACAAAAAAATCTTAGGCAAACTTACCGCGAAGTTTTCTTCGCTCAACTTTTACATTAGAAGGAGAAACAATCATAAGGTTGTTTCCAATGCCTGCAATATCGCCATTTATCTCTTTTGCAAGTTTTTTCAAATCACCAGTTATTCTTTTTAAGATTACTTCTTCTTCAGCAATAGGTGTAAAATCAAGAATAAGCACATTACCACCATAAACATAATCGGCAAATTCTTTTAAATCTTCATAACGTTGAATTTCACCGACACGAACATACATACTTGCGGCATCTGCACCACCAGTTGATTCTACATATTTTTCCAAATCAACGTATCCTTCTACATCTCCAGACTTTTTATCGCCAAAAATCTTGTTAACAATTCCCATAATAACGATCAACTCCTAAGTATTTTAACTCATAAACAATATATATATTTCTCTTTATAAACTTTTGGCGACAAAATCCCATATACTATCACCAACATAGTGAAAAATAGATACAGCCTTGCCTTTTTCCTTTTTCAACATATCCTCACCAGATATCAACGCACAACCCATTGCTAAGGCTTTTTTGTTTTTTTCATCACATATCCACACGATATCATCTAATTTTATATTTTCATCAGCATCAACTATTCCTGGACTCATAACATCGGCACCATTTGCTACAAATTTTACAGCACCCATATCAACAACCACTTGCTTGTTTGCAGGTTTATATTTATTTAAACCGCTTAATGTAAAAACAATTCTATTATTATAAAACATAAAATATGCTTTTCCATTGATAAATAAAAATTGGTTGTTTTCATAAAAACCTGTTTCAACAATTGAATCAACAGAAAAAAAACTAGAATCAAAATCACTTTTAAGTTTTTCAACAATTTCTCGTATTTCTTTGTTTTTTAACCTATGGCGATTCTTAATTTTAAAATCCATAATTATATGTAAACTAATAAGTGTTTAATAAAAATTTTATTTTTTCTTAACATCATCCAAATGTAAAAATCTATCACAGAATTATTACTTTCTTATGTAATAAGTTGCTTAGACATACCACAAAGAACAAGTTCACGAATTTTTCTAATAGTTTCTTTAGATAATGGTTCTGTCATCATTTGCTATGTTAACAATTGGTATAAAAATGTATCACAATTGTGTTATTTTTTTATGTAATATCCACCAGTTTTTGGTGCACCTCGAAACTCTATTCTCTGTTCATCTTTTAATTTTTTTAACCAACGTTCAATAGTCTTAACTGGAACGCTAAGAGCTTCTTCAAATTGAGGTGTTCTATTACCAGGATTATTTTTAATATAATCAAAAAGAGCATCTACTCCCTCACTTACTCCCTCATTTACTCCCTCACTAGGACTAGCTGATATTTCCTTTCGTTTAAATACAACTATAAAATGAGTACCTACTTCTTTGAATTCTGCATCAGGTTCTTTTGAAAGTATTAAACGAATACCTCGCCCCCATTTCTCAATGTAATGCACCCTATGAAATAATTCAGCAATGAGTTCATTTCTTCGCTCAGAAATCATTTCTGTTTTAATTTTCTCTATAGTTAAACCACCATATAGTAACCCAGGGTTTCTAATCTCAACACGATCCTTAAATATAGCAATATTGACAGAATCATATTCATAATAATCACGGTGGCAAAAAGCATTGATGATGGCTTCTCTCATTGCTTCTTGATTAATCTCAGGAATATCTATCCTTTTTAGACCTTCTATTTTCATCCCGATATGAATGTTTTTTAGGATATATTCCTCTGCTTTTTCAATGAGATAAAATAAATCACCCTCAAAATCTTTCATATCTATAGGAAACGATGTATCCATTGTTCCAAATACAGCACATCGTAATTTTGCATTAGGGAAAAACGACTGAGGTTTCTTCCCAAAAAGCATCACAGCAGTGTTGAGTAATTTGCCATCATGAACAATACGTAATTTCTTAAGAGCATTTTCAAGAGAATCATATTTTAATTGTGCTGTTTTCAAAAAAGACCTGATTTTTACAACACTAACATCTTCAATAGTTGCTTCTTTGCATATCTCAGCATCCCACCTCAATCTTCCAGTATATTTTTTAAGAATAATGTTTTCTAACTCTTGTGCACTGAGTTGTTTATTTTCATCTGCTGTCCGGATATAACCTCGACCATAGGCATAATATGGAGGATTATTTCCAAAAAACTCGATATAAATACATGTTTTACCATTGATTTTTATTTTGTTTATTTTTGGATAGATTTTAGGTTCAATATTATCAGAAATTGTTTTAGAAATATCTCTTATCGTTTTTTCTCCAATGTCTTGTCCAATAATAGTTCCATCATTTTTTACACCAAAGTATAGTTTGCCTTTATTGTTTTTGTTGAGAATTGCAGCAATAGAAATAATTGCTTCTTTTAATTCAGATGTTGACTTTTTCAATTCCACTGTTTCACTTTCTTGAAATATTTCCTTTTTCATGTTAAAACCTTTTTCTGCTTTGATTTTATCTTATACTTTCTAATAATTTCAGTGGATATTTTCAACATTTCCTCTTCCTTTCTGTGTTTTATCATTGATTTTATTTTTTCTTTAATTGCCATTCTTGTTTGATCATCTACCATCGTTAATGTAACATCAAGTCCTAATCTTATGCCATCAACAAACGCATTGAAACCAATGTTTTCTTTAGTATCTTCTTCAATAAATTTTTGATACTGGTCCAGTAAAAATTGGTAATAACAATATGCTAAATCCTCAGACATTTTTTCATTTTCTTTGAATATTTCATCCATCTTTTTTTGATCCATATTTTTCATTTCAAATATCCCATCAGTTTAAGAAATAATGATTACCCATTTATAAAGTTCTTTATAAAAATTTTTACATCTATAAAAGCATCTTTGTATATCATCAATTACCTGATAATTATTTAGCTTTTCTAATAATTAGTTTAGAGTAGAGGCGACTATCCCACTTTTTTTTGATTTTAAGGAGCAATTAACTGTTTTTCTCCTATTTTTACATCTGATTTACTAACATAGAATTATAACATTATTGGATTTTTATAGAATATGGGTTTTTAAAATCTACATTCGGGGGTACTTCTTAAGCCCAAACTCTTATAAATAGGAAGTATATTTCGTGGTTCCAAAGGTATACAAAATGGACAAACCACTTAAAATACTGCATTCAAGTCTTAACAAGCGAGTGATGGTTGAGCTTAGAGGAGGAAGAGGATATCACGGAATTTTAGACGGCTATGATGTTCCTCACATGAATCTAGTGCTTAAAAACGCAGAAGAAAATATATCTGGCAAAGAAAGTGCCAAACACGATACAGTAATATTAAGAGGAGACAATATAATATATGTCTCACCATAAAAAATTAGATAAATAATATTTTAAAGGTTGGTAGATTATGACAAAAGGAACTGCTTCAAAAATGGGTGGTAAAAGAGCACATACTATTTGCAGAAGATGCGGTAAACATGCGTATCATATTCAAAAAAGGGTGTGTGCAGCCTGTGGCTTTGGAAAAACTGCAAAAATCAGAAAATACAACTGGGCTAGAGCTAAAAACTAAAAGATCAAAAAAAACAATTCTTTTTATTTAGTGACTAAAACACTACTGATATTTTTCTATAAACTTAGATGCATTAATTCTTTGAATCTCATCTATTTTATCAAAATCAGCATCTTCACTTATAATAGATGATAAACCTGAATGCATCATCGAAGCTAGATGAATTGCATCTCTTGGATCAAGATTTGTTTTTTCAAGAATATCAATCATTTTTAAAATTATAGATTTATCTAGCTCTATCCATTTTATAGGAAGAGAAAGCATAGCCTTTGTAATTTTTATAGCATCTTTTTTACCGATATGTTTTTTTAAAACCCAAACAACTTCATCTATTACTAAATAAGATGAAGTGCAGATAAGTTTTTTTTGACTTATCAGTTCAATTATTCTACGGCAATTTTTACCTTTTTTATCTTTATCTGTCGCTGCAAAGATAAAAACATTGGAGTCTATATACAATAATTAATCCTCCGTGTACCTTTCTTTTAGTTCTTTTTTGATTTTTCCCATTGAAATTTTTTTAGGATTTTTTTTAGATACTTCTAAGAAAATATCGTTTAAATTTTCTTTTTTTGAAAGTATAATTTTTTCATTTTGTACATCTATTAAAAGTTCATCACCAACGTTTATTCCCAGTAGATCTCTGATTGTTTTTGGTATAACTATTTGACCTTTTGCAAGTATATTTTTTGATATCATTTTAACCAGTAAGTATTACTATAGTTAAACTAGTTAATTAAACTTTCGGCACGAAACGACTAAAAACTAAAAAATAAAATTGCAAAAAGTAACAAAAACTAAAAAATATTGTGAAATTATAATAGTGGCGGATATCCGCCTATTTTTAAACTTGGATCACCAAACAATGTATACTGCTGAGCAGTTTTTAAATCATATTTCATATCAAGTGCAAACTCAGAGCTGTCTTCTATATCCCAATCAACTGGATATGCATCAATATACCTGTTTATTGTCTTAGCCCAAACTTCACCAAGTATATCAGATTCATTGTTACCATATACATAGAAAAACTGCTGATCGATATAATCACCTGCACCTTCCATTGATTTTTTATCTTCTTTTGTCATCCCTAGGCCTGTATTTGAAATAGTTGCAATAGAGCCGCCAAAAGGCTTACTTGTAAGCTTCCAAGCCCAACATTCCATGGCCCAATCACCAGGATGCATTACTTCTCCTTTTAAAGGATTTAAAATATTCAAAGGCGTCACATCAAACATGCCGTTATGACATGCTGCAGCTACAACAACAGGTAGTTTATAAAAATTCCAAAGTCGCCACATATGAGTGTTTTTAAGGCCATATATAATCTCATAGCTGTTATACTTATGTGTACCCCAAGCAAAAGGAGATGCATGACCTTCAAAAAATATCAATCCTGCTCCTTTATTTATCACATTTATCACATCCGCAGGTCCTGTTAAATTACCGTTTGAAATCCAGATGCGCACAGGGTTAAAACCAGTCATATTCTTAATTGCACTTTCTGTGTTTTCTTCACCTTCATAACCTGATGTATTAAACGGATACTGTCCATCAGGATAAGTATCACCTGATATTACTACAAAATCATTAAACCAATCAGAGCCATATGTTTGCGACTCATATTTTATAATTTTATCAACCATTATTTTTACTTCAAAAATATTTCGACATGCAAGCCTTCCAACACAAACATCAGGTCTTAAATCTATATATCTATCACGAGCACTTGTCTGATTTGCAATCCATTCACCATAAATGCCATCGCCGTCTTCATCCCATGTTTGAAAAACACCTGTATCATTATACAAATCTGCATAATAAAGCTCAGATATATAACGCGGCTCATAATAATCACTAGGCTCATCATTATAAACATATCTTACAGGCATTTTTTTGTAATCGCCGACAAGCATTACGTATCTAACACCGGTTTGCCTGTGGAATTGCTCTATGCAAAGCTTTATTTTTTCAGGGTTATCATAACCCATAAAACCGATAGCATATGCTTCATCAAGAGTAATAATTTTAGTTCTAAGATTATAGTTTAGTTTATGTTTAACTAAAGGCTGCAGCTCATTGTAAAAACCTGGATAAGTAATTATCAATAAATCATACTTGACGCTATCTTCAGCAAAAACATCTAATAAACTTTCCTGTGTTTGTATCAATTCAGCGTTAAGTACTGTCGAAAAGCTTGATGCAAAAAAAACAAATATTATTCCTAACATAGTTAATTTGGCAATATTTCTCATAATTATTTTACCCCTTTAATATTATTAATATATATTATGTATTATAAATTTTTCCTCTAAAACTTATTATACATTCTAATTTATGCGGTTTTCTAAAATGACTACTAAAAAATGCAGTTATTGCTACAGAAAAACAGGTTTTAAAAAACAAAAAAGCAATCAAAAAAACATAAATCTAAAACTAGTAGCATTTGATATGGACGGCGTTCTTACAGATACATACAGCTCTTGGAAACATGTTCATGATTTTTTTAATACTTCAAATGATAAATCAGTTGATGCATATCTAAAAGGCGAAATCGATGATATGGAGTTTATTAGAAGAGACGCAGCTTTATGGCGAGAAAATGCAAAACCTATAAAAAAAGAAAAATTAGTCCAGATTCTTTCAGATGTTTCTTTAATGAATGGTGCAAAAGAATGTATTTCTTCTTTAAAAGAAAAAAATGTTAAAACCGCAATTATTAGTGCAGGTCTTGATATTCTTGCAGAAAGAGTTGGTGATAAACTTGGTATTGATTATGTTTATTCAAATGGACTTAGTGTTGATAAAAACGGTTTTTTAACAGATGAAGGAATAATTGGTGTGAAACTTAAAGCAAAAGATGAAGCAGTTGAAAGCCTTGCTAAAAAAGTAGGTATAAGTACTGACTGTATTGCTGCGGTTGGTAATTCTTGTTTTGATATACCAATGTTTGAAGTTTCAGGCATAAGTATTGCATTTAACCCAGATGATGATTGTGTAAAAAAATATGCAGATTTTGTAATTTTTGAAAAGGATTTAAACAAAGTTTACAAACTTTTACAAAAATATATATCATAAAAAATTCAAGATAGTTAAGAATTAATATCACTTTTGTATTTCTAAGCAAGATATAATACTTGAGGTGTTTTATTTCAAATGAATCAAAAAAAAGTAAAATGTCCTTCTTGCGGCTCCGAACAAGAAATTTTTGGAAAACCTGGTGAAACAGTTACTATCACTTGTTCAAACTGCAGTACAAAAGGTGTTTTTCAATTTCCACATGAAAAAGAATCTGAAAAAAAAGATTCTTCTTCACTGATGCTGTCGGTAGACTCTGTCTCAAAATCTTTTAACAGAAAAAAAGCAGTGAACAATGCATCTTTTTCAGTTAAAAAAGGTGAAATATTTGGTTTTTTAGGACCAAACGGCGCAGGTAAAACTACTACTATAAAAGCTATTCTTGGTTTATTGTATCCTGATAATGGAACGATTTTGATTGATAACCAAAATATTTTTGATGATGAAAAAAATGTGAAAAAAAATATTGGTTATTTACCTGAGAAAGTTGCTTTTTATGAAAATCTTACTGCACTTCAAAACCTAGAGTTTTATGCTGAGATGAAACATGCCGATCGCTTTCAATGTAAAGAATTGTTAAAAGAATTTGGGCTTGCTGATGCTATAAATCAGAAAGTTGGAACTTTTTCAAAAGGTATGACTCAGAGGCTTGGTATGGCAAGAGCAGTTATTGGTAATCCTTCTTTTATTATTCTTGATGAGCCGTCAAATGGTCTTGATCCTCGAGGCGTTGTATTTGTTAGAGAGAAAATTAAAAAATTAAATGAGCATGGAGCTACAGTTTTTATTTCATCGCATATCCTCAGTGAAATCCAAACGATTTGTCATCGCGTTGGAATTATCAATAAAGGAGTAATTGCTGCAGTGGATGATATTTTTAATCTTCAGAATCGTTTGCAGTTAAGGCCAAAGCTTATCATTTCTTTAGAATCTGTAAAAGAAGAGTTTATCACAGCTCTTAAAGCAATTGACGGGGTTTCTTCTGTTGAGCAATATAGAAACACGCTTGATGTATTTTGCAAAAAAGAAGTTAAAGCAACAGTGATTTTTACGCTTTTGAATAAAAAAGCAAATATTTTAGATATTCATACAATGGATCCTTCTCTTGAAGATGTGTTTATGCATTTTACGGAGGCTGATGCTTAGATGAATAAAGATAGCTCTTTTAAAAAATATTTACCGACCAGCTCAGTTCTTCTAATTGCTAAAAAAGAAATTATGGATAATATCAGAAATAAATGGCTTTTGGTTATGACTTTTGTTTTTGCATTTCTTACACTTATTGTTTCTTATTTTGGATCACTTGGACAAGGCTGGCAATCTGTTGGCTTTACAATTGCAGGTATGATGTCTCTGGTCATGTATCTTATTCCTATTATTGCATTAATGCTTAGTTATGCTGCAGTTGTTGGTGAAATTGAGCGCGGCTCGATGAGTGCACTTTTATCTTTACCTGTGAAAAGATTTGAAATAATTCTTGGAAAGTTTCTTGGACTAAGTTTTGTTTTAGCAATATCTATTACTGCAGGTTTTGGTATAGCTGGTATTATCATTGGCATTAACGTTGGTGAGATAAATATAGTAGAATACCTTATTTTTTTAGCATCATCGATTCTTATGGGCATGGTTTTTATAAGTTTAGGATTGTTTGCTTCAAGTCTTTTTAAACGAAGGTCTACTGCAATGGGAATCTCGATATTTTTATGGTTTTTTTTCACTATGATATGGAGTATAATAACACTTGGAATTGCAATTATGGCTGTTGGAAATCTTGAATCTTTATTTGCAGGAGCAGGTATTCCTGATTGGTATTATGCAGTTGAAATGATAAATCCTCTTTCATCATATAATATACTTGTATCAATTAACATTGAATCAGTTTCAAGTATTGGACAGGGATTAGTGGTTTCATATCCAAGCTTTTATTCTACACAAATTTTAACCTTGGTTCTTATTGTTTGGTTGACAGCGTTTTTAGCTTTCTCAGCATTACTTTTTAAGAAAAGAGATTTATAACAAATATGTTATAATCTGTTTTATTTCTAAGTATTGTGCAAATATTTAATATAGCATATTTGTTAAAAAAATACGCAACTTATTTTTTTATTATAGATCGACTTTGGATTAACAAGAATCATAATCGTTAAATACAACTTTATCATGTCCATTATTATATCACATTTGTTATAACAAATATGATACAAAAAATTGTAATGGGGGTAAGGTAAAACGAAGTCTTCTACATACGCAAGCGTTGTAACGATAGTGTTTCTAAAACATAAAGACAAGTTAAGCAAAAGCATTCAAAGTGTTATAAGAACAGCTGATGTATACTGCAAAAAACTTAATCTAGATAACAATCTAAGTCATATGACTAAATATAGAATAGTAAATGATCTTTTAAAATCAAATATTTTAAGTAAAATAGAAACTTCAAAAAATATAAAATTAAGTCTATCTGAAAAAGTAAAAAAAGTAATGTAAATAGGACTAAAATAAATATTTTATTTGGCTTAGAAATAGTAAAAATAAGAGGAAAACACAAGTCTAAAGAAGCTTACGGCCTACACCCATCACCTTCAAATAATATATTATTTACAAATATTATTAAAAAAATATTCATCTGAAGAAAGAAAGGATATAAGTCATTTCTTCATCCAAAGATGGTAATTTAGTTACTATTAATGGTGCAAGGCTTTTCCATATGTTTTTTTTCTCAGCGATTTTTTCTCTTAATGTTTTTGGTGTAAATCCAGATGCCTTTCGTAAGATCAACTCAAGGTCAATGATTCCACCTTGTTTAAGAAGGATATAAAGATCATGTACATCACGAGCCTTATTTCGTTGTAATATTGCAGAGATTTTATCTGCGATGATATCCTCATGGCTTGGCACATTTACTTCAATTGGAGGAATGTCAGGATACGGTGAGTATAAAGTGAGAGTATTTATTGTCTTAATGTATGTTTTTGATGAAAGAATTTCAATAAATAATGAGATTTCTCGTGGATGAGCTGGAGAGGTGATACTGCAGTGAAGAAATAACATGTTTGCGGTTTGTTTTTTCTTAAGTATCTTGCAGGTGAAACCATAGAGTTTGAGTTCATTGATAAGATAATTGTCAATGTTGATAGGTATACTCTGAAGGCTGATATCTAAATCCTCTGAAAAACGGTCTCCTTTCATCACTTTCCAGATGCAGGTGCCTCCTCTAAAAAGAATATTAGGATATTTTTTGTATAAAAGGTGCAGCGTGAGATCCTGCAGGTAATCTTTCCAAGCTTGATCTATTAGTTTGATTCTACGCAGATGTGCATAGCTTTTTAGTTCTGATGATGTCAGCATGTAACTAAACTCTCCAAAGTCTTTATAACATATGTATTTTGTGTCAATTTTGCATATGCGCAAAGGAGTTTTTTATCCATCGTCGCGATAGGTTCTATAAGTTCTTCAGAAGATATTGTTCTAAAGTATAAAGCATCAATAATGATTTTTTCTGGTTTTGCAACAGGTATTCGTATCTGTTCTTTCCAGATGATATTTTCATATCCATACATCATTTTTGGTTGTGCGGTATAAAAAATAATCGGCGTATTTTTAAATATAATTTTTCTGTTGAAACGCTTCCGAGTCGTCACAATTTCAACTGAAAATGGTATCTGTGTAGTCAATTTATGAATGCTTAGTGCAGACCACATGGATACATAACATGGTTGTGTAAGATTTGTTGCTACAGTAAGAATATCATCAAAAACAGTGTATTTGCCACGTTCAACGCGAGTGATTTTACAAGACTTATATAGTTCATGGAGGATTTTTTTTGCATACTGTCGCGGTATGTTTTGATGTACAAGATCATCAACACCAAATACAGGTTTTTTAGTAATTTTTTTTATTATATTGTTATATTTGATGATAGGCATATGAAAAGACAAGACAAAACAGTATTTAAATTTATGTTAGTTACTAAAGAGGGTAACTAGCATATATTTCATATTTGTTGCTTCTGTCGTATACTTTCATGAAAAATTTATTTTTCTCATGTTGCACAGGGGCTTACGGCCTACACCCAACAACATTCTTCTTTAATTTTTTATTAATAGAACGAAAGTTTTATATATAGAACGAAAGTTTTATAAAATATGCATATTGAAGAAATGTTTGAAAAATATAAAGATTGGAACCTGTTAAGGATATTTTTAAACAATCCTGACTATTCATTTTATACGAAAGAGATTTCAAGGAACACCGGCATTGGATCAGGAACAGTAAATGTTTTTTTAAAGAATATTCATAAGGATAACATATTAAAAAAAGAAATTGTGGGAAATGTTCATTTGTACAAACTTAATAATGAATCTGAAATAGTAAAACAAATGAAAACTTTAAACACAATTATAAACTTCAAAAAAAATAAATTAACAGAGGAATTTCTAAAAAATGATGATTCAATAATCTCAATTATATTATATGGATCTTATGCCAATGGAGAATATGACTCAAAAAGTGATATCGACCTATTAATACTTGTAAATAAAAAAATACAATTTACAAATGCAATACAGAAATTAGAAAGTAAAATTAAAAAAATAATATCACCTCAAATATTAACAATTTCAGATTGGCAAAAAATAAAAGAAAAGGATAAGATATTCTATGATTCAGTAGTTAGAAACCATATTGTATTGTATGGGAGTGGATTGCCGTGAAACTTAATGATTGCTTTAAAGAAGGTTTGCTTAGAAAAACAAAGCCTTCAAAACAATATGCCGTAAAATCTTTAGAAACAAGTCTGAATTATATTCAAAATGCAAAAGATAATTTTGAAATAAAGAATAACAATCTTGTCATATTTTGTTCTTATACTGCTATGTTTCATTCTGCAAGAGCATTGTTATTCAAAGACGGAATAAAAGAAAGAAGTCATCTATGTATAGTGTCGTATATCCGTGAAACTTATCCCAAGTTAAGAAGTCTTTCAAACCAGCTTGATGCATATAGAAGAAATCGCCATAACACACTATATGCATTAGATTTTCTTATTTCTGATTATGAAGCGCAACAAGCAATTGAAGATGCTGAACAATTTTACAAACAAATTGAAAAAATTATTGATGAAGGGTAATATTTATAATTTCAACATTTTCTTAATTTTTTCAAAAGAATGAGTTTTACCTGCTTTGTACTCAGTACGAAATTGAGCAATCTCTTTTTTTGTTTGTTCGCTGAGTTCTAATTCATCTCCTTTCATTTTAATTTGATATTGAGTATATATGTTATATATGTTCTTCCGTCTTTAAAACTTTAAAAATTTGAAAAAATAAGAAGAAAACACTGGTCTAAAGTGGCTTACGACCTACACCCAAAAAAATACTATAGTCTATTGAAAAAATTGGATAACATGACTTTAGCATTGCAAAGAGTATGCCCAAGTATTATACAGAATAGCAATTGAGTTTGGATAGAAGCTATTTTACTGTGTATGAGCTGAGTTTTGGGCCAGGTTTCTGTCGTGTAAGACTAGAATATTAGACGAAGATTTGTATTGCACATGAACTGAGTTTTGAAAGAGGCATGACTCAAGTTCTGAACAAAAATAAAAGATGATATTTTGGTAAAAAATGGGGCAGTATGCCTCGAATATTGGATGAGGGCTATGTCATGTATACTCTAAATTTTGGATGAGGGCTATATTGAGTATGACTCGAATATTGAACAAGGCATGACCCGAGTATTGAACAAGGGTTATGCCCCGCATACCGAACGCAGGTTTAAATATAATGAGAATTTATGACCCGCAGAATGAACGCAATTGGAAAAGGGTTTTTTCTTCTGTTGGATGACGCGCAGAGTGAACAGGGATGGGCTGGTTTAAGCCTTTTTTTAGTTTTTATTTTCTGTCTCATATTACAATATATAATAATCTTATACATACTTACAATATACATAATTACAATATTATGTAGTTATGTATATATTATAAGACTATTAATATAATAAAAACTAAGGTAATATATTTATATATTCACAAACAAGGCTCTTATTAAATTATCTATGCGAAAATGCAACAAATGTTTCAAAGCCACTATAACAAAAGAACAAATACAAAACATAAGATATACATAACAGAGAAAAAAATACTGCCAAATATCTCAAAAAGATTTTTATCAAAAGCTTTATATATTGTTTTATCATTGACTTTCCAGCTATGACGGTAAGTTTTATCGCCATGGGGGAATAAAAAGAGTAAAAAGAATTTAAAAAAAAATTCTCACACATATATGGAGGCAAATTTATGCAAAAAAGTATTAGAAATGATAATAGAAAAAAAATTAACGCTAGTTTTGTAGCAACATTAATGCTGCTATCAACTATGACGACCATAACAATGTTTTTAGCAACACCTGTTGTTGCTGATTCTACAACAGACCCTGTTGAAAATATTGATGCAGCAATTAGAGGATGTACTACTAGTCCGGAAATCATAGCTTCTGATGATCATGGAGACGCAAGCCAACCTTATCAAGACGAAACTACTATTGAAACACTTGAACTTGGGGAAGGTATTTGGAAAATTACTGCTTCTGGTGCCATGAATTTTGAAAGTGGAGGATCTGCTCCCAATGTTGGACTACGTGTTGGAGAAGATGATGACGCCGTCATGCTTGCCAAATCAAACATAGCCAGTGAAGACGATACAGAGGTCATAAGTCGTAGTGGTTTTGCAGTTGTTGGTGCTATCGAGGTTGAAGCAGAAGAAACTGTAGAAGTTGACCTTGTCGCATACGGCAAAGATATAGATGTTTTTGAATACAACATGGTTGCAATTGGTACTACCCCCGATGGTGTAACAAAAATCAAAGCATCTGATGACCATGGAGACGCAAGCTCAAACTATCAAAATGCGGACTCTATCGAGACGCTTGAACTTGGAGAGGGCACATGGAAAATCACTGCCTCAGGAGCCATGAACTTCGCTGGAGATCTTGCACCCAACGTAGGATTGCGCGCTGAGATTGACGGAGTTGACACCATGCTCGCCAAGTCTAACTTGGCAAGTGAAGCCGACGCGGATATCATAAGTCGCGGCGGGTTCGGTGTTGTTGGAACCGTTGACGGGCCTATCACTGTCGAGCTTGTGGCTTACGGTGGAACCGTTTTTGAACACAACATGGTTGCAATTGGTACTACCCCCGATAATGTAACAAAAATCAAAGCATCTGATGACCATGGAGAAGCAAGTTCACCCTATCAAAATGCGGATATTACCGAGACGCTTGAACTTGGGGAAGGTACTTGGAAAATAACTGCTTCTGGTGCCATGAACTTTGCGAGTGGAGGATCCGCACCTAATGTTGGACTACGTGTTGGAGAAGATGATGAGGCCGTCATGCTTGCCAAATCAAACATAGCCAGTGAAGACGATACAGACTACATAAGTCGTAGTGGTTTTGCAGTAGTTGGTGCTATCGAGGTTGCAGCAGGAGAAACTGTAGAAGTTGACCTTGTCGCATACGGCAAAGATATAGATGTTTTTGAACACAACATGGTTGCAATTGGTGGCCCTCCTTTGGAACCTGAAATTGATTTTGTAGATCCAACTCCAGATGAAGATCATAATGATTATTATCCGTATATAGGTGAAAATCAGACTACTATCAAAGTTTCTACCGATTGTGAAGCCGGAGAGCTTTCAGCGTTTATTAACTGGAACGAGAGTCTTGTAGGATACTGGCCATTTAATGAAGAAACAGGAAACAAAGCTTATGATAATTCTACATTTGCTAATGATGGAACACTTACTAATGGTCCTGTTTGGACAGATGGTAAGTTTGGAAATGCATTGGATTTTAATGGATCTGATAATTATGTAGAAATTGGAGATCATTCAGAGCTAGGTTCAGATTTGGAATATTTAACTCTTGAAGCGTGGATAAATGCAGATAGTTTTGAAAGCTCCGGTGAAAATAACCGCATAATATCAAAAGATGATGACAACGAGTATGATAACTATCAACTATTATGCGATGGTAATAATATACAGTTTGGAGTCTGGATAGATGATGACTGGAGACAATTAGTCGGTAATACTGATTTAAACACTAATGAATGGTATCATATTGTTGCTACCTATAATCAAGATGAAATCAAAATTTATGTTAATGGAGAATTAGATGGAACACTTGATGTTCCTGACGGACCTCCAGAATGGAAAGATGGAGAACCGTTATATATAGGTGCAAATAAAGCTGATGACGACCAGTGGTTTAATGGTAAAATAGATGAAGTACGTATTTGGAATCGTGTTTTAAGTGATCAAGAAATTAAAGCATCATATGACAATAGTGTTAATGACTTGGAAGCAACATTTACGGGCCTTGAAGAGGGAGTGATTTATCCTTATTATTCTCAAGTTCAAGGTATCTGCGGGCAGATTAACAAGACTGAAACAAAAATTGTAATAGTTGATCTTACAGAACCTGTCCAAACCGTTGAATTTGGAGAACCAATACAGGAAGATGCATATGATTCCGGTGAGCCCTGGGGTGAGTTAGACCGAGTTGGTAGCGTTACACCGGTGTGGGTTAACTCAACTGATGAGGGTGTTGGAAGCGATTTTATAGAGTTCTGGGTTTTTCGACGTAGTGACTTTGATGATTCAAGTTCCTATGAAGAACAAGATTATTATAAAGTATATCATGATGATTCTGAAAATATAGCAGATGAAGATGGAAAGATATCTGTTTTAGTTTATATTGATAGTAGTTGCTGGCATGAAATCGATGCATATTGTGAGGATCATTTTGGTAACTATGATTGGACAACCCATGATTTTTTAGTTGATGCAGATGGACCAACAGTTAACAAGGACATAGGTAAACCACAATGCAACAATGGTGAATTTGTAACAACTGATACTAAAATATGGCTTAATGCAACTGATCCAATTGTTGGAGATGAAAATTGTTCTACTCAATGTGTGGAATCTGTAAATTGGACTATATGGCGATGGAGTAATGAAGGATGGGTTAAAGTTGGTGATTATTCAGAAGATGATGCTAACGCAGAATTTAATTTTACTGAAGGATGCAAACATAATCTTAGTTTCTGGGCTGTTGACTGCCTTGGAAACAAAGGACCTGTGACTAATCAAACTCATTACGTTGTCAATCAGCCGCCAGTAACGGTTAAAGAATACGGTAGTCCAAAATGTACTCCATCTGAGGAAACTTATATCACTTCTGATACGCCGATTTATTTGAATGCTACCTATCCTGGTGGCTGTGCAGTAACTGATTATACAACAATATACTACAGAGTATGGTATGATGGACAATGGACTGGTTGGAATACTAGCGATGTAGGCGAAGATGTAGAAATAACGATGAATGATTTAGGGGAACCATGGAATAATTCATGTGAACACTATATAGAGTACTACGCGGTAGACTGCCTTGGAAACGCGGAATCAACCAAAAATCAAACTTTTTATGTAGACAATGAAGGGCCAACTGTCAACAAAGACATTGTTGGTCCACAACATACTCGTGATGGCAATCATTTTGTAAGTACGGATACTGTGTTTTGGTTGAATGCAACAGATAATGGAAACTGCGGAGTTGGAGATATGAGTATTCATTATACAATTACATATCCAGATTTAACAACAGAAGAATTTGTTGTCGATGGCGGTTCAACTTCGTTTTCATTTGAAGAAGGATGTAAACATGAATTAGAGTTTTATGCGGTTGACTGCCTTGGAAACAAAGGACCTGTAACCACTCAAACTCATTATGTTGATACAGAAAAACCAGTGTCATCTTCAGAGTATATTCCTCAAGCCTACAAAGATGGAAATTGGGATTATATAAATAATGAAACTGTAAAAGTTATTACTACTGAGGATAGAGGCTGTGGTATTGGTGGTGTCGGTGTAGAAAAAATTGAATGGATTGTTTATAGTACAGATGATAACGGTGACATTGATGACGCAATTGCAAGTGGTTTTGTCTATGATGGTGATGAAGACTACATTTATGATGATGGACATGTTCGTGTTACTGGTGATCATGATGACAGCAGTGGATTTGTAGAAATTAATATCTCTATATTGGAAGACTGCATGCATATGATTTGGCATAGAACTTATGATCATTTTGACAATATGGAAGGAGTAAAAAAACAATGGGTTAAAGTAGATACGCTTCCACCAGTTGTACAAAAAGATGTAGGAGAACCAAAAAGTTCATGGGGACTACCCGCAGGTGATTACTACGTTAGAAATGATACCTTGATTTGGATAAATGCAACTGATGATCCTGATAACTGGCCATGCAATGTTGAAAACATAAGCATGGAAGTTGGTATATGGTATGATGGCATTTGGAATTATACATGGTATAATGTTTCAGAAGGAGATATCAATGTTTCATTTGATTTTGAAAGTGCCGGTGTTGGAGAGGACTGTATTCATTATGTAACATTTCATGCAGAAGACATTCTGGGAAACAGTGGAACAAGTGTTTTTGATAATGAAACATTTTATGTAGATAACACACCACCGGAAACAGAAAAAGAATATGGACATCCAACATGTACACCATCCGGAAACACATTTATCACATCTGATACACCGATTTATTTAAACTCAACTGATCCTGGCGTTTGTGCTGTTGAAAACTATACTATACATTATAGAATATGGTATGATGGACAATGGACCAGTTGGAAGCAGGGTGGAATGGGCCAAGATGTAGCAATAACCATGAATGATATTGATGATTGTGTCAATGTTAGTAATGATTGTAAACATTATATTGAATACTATGCAGAAGACTACCTTGGAAACACAGAAGAAACACATAATCAAACATTTTATGTAGATAACACACCACCGGAAACAGAAAAAGAATATGGTAAACCACAACATGTTGAATCCGAAAAACGATTTATAACATCGGATACACCGATTTATCTAAATGCAACTGATTCAGGTTGTTGTGCAGTAGGCGGATACACAATTTATTACCAAATCTGGTACGACGATACTGATTGGTCAGATTGGATACATGGAACTGTAGGTGAAGATGTAGAAATAACTATGAATGATTTGGAAAGTCCATTCGATCAGGATTGTGAACATAAAATAAGATATTATGCAGTTGACTGCCTTGGAAACAAAGAATCCGAAAAATGCCAAATCTTTTATGTTGATAACACTCCACCAGAAAGTTCCAAAGATATTGATGGTATAACTTATCCTGCGTCCGAAGAAGATATAGACTCTTTTGATCTTGAAGGTGATGAAATAGAACAATTCTGGTTACGCGCAGAACATAATGTGATAAATATTTCTGCAGAGGATAAAGAAGAACCATGTGATAGCGGTGTTAAACAACTATTTGTTAAACTTGAACGATCAACAAATGAAGGTGACTCTTGGACTACGATATGGGAAGAAGAAGTCGATGATTACTATTACGAGTTTTCAATAAATGAGGATTGTCTTCATAGAATTACTTGGTATGCTGTAGATAACCTTGGTAACACTGAAGATGAACACGTACAGTATCATCGTGTTGATTCACAACCACCAGAAACCACAAAATCTTTTGAAGGACAAACATGTGGTGATGATTACTGGCTAAGAGCCGATGATACATGGGTTATATTAGACACAGAGGATAAAAAAGATCCATGTGATGTAGGTGTAGATTATCTTCATGTGGAACTTTGGAATGCAAGCAATGGATATGATATTGATACCCTTGTCTGGAGTAAAAATATTTTTGACAACAAGACAGGTGATATAAATGATGTTGAAGGTCAAATAAAACATAAATTCCAGATACATGGGGATTGCTTGCATGAAATCCGTTGGTATTCAGTTGATAAACTAGGAAACAAAGAAGAATACACTGAGAAAACAGTTAATTTGTTCTTTGATGATTTTGAAACAGATCTTAGTAAATGGAGCGGTTATCGTGTTTCATTAGAAGATGATTCTCACAGCATTGATGGCAACTATGCAGAAATACGAGCCGGACCAATTGGTGGCTGGAATGGACGTTTGAGAACTTCAGTTAATACAACAGGATACAGTGATATCACATTATCATTTCAGGCAAAAACCCATAATATGGGTTCATCTGATTATTTAGCTGCTCAATACCGTGTTGGATCATCAGGTTCCTGGGATACTCTTGTTTCACTATCTGATGACAACAACTGGGATTCTTATGAAGTTGAATTAGGACCAGGTGCAAACAATCAACCAGAAGTACAAATCCGATTCCGGATGTATGATTTAAGCAAAAAATGCTCACGGGATTATGGTCTTGTTGACAATGTAAAAATCACTGCTAATACAATCATGCATGTACAAGAGCATCGTGTTGATTCTCAACCACCAAATATAATTAAAACCGTTGGTGAACCAAGTATTTCAGATGATAACGAAACCTGGTGGGTTACAACTGATACTGAAATAAATCTTAATGCTGTTGATCAAGAGGAACCCTGTGCAGTTGGTGGTGTAACTTTAGAATATATGATAGAATACCGGGATAACAACACAGGATGGCAACCATATGATGGAAACATTACTTTTGATGAACACTGCACGCACTATTTGTATGTAAAAGCAGAGGATTGTCTTGGTAATACTGCATATGACAATGAAACATTCATTGTGCATGGTGAAGTAGGCGAGCATCCAACGCTTGTAGCACCTGAATGTGGTGCAATGCTTGATAGTACACCTACATTAGAGTGGAATCCAGTTGGAGACCATGACACCTATAGAGTTGAATGGTGGAAAGAAGATTCATCTACTATATACCATAAGAATGTAACCGGTACAGAATATGATTTGTCAAGTGATTTGCTTGATGATGGCAGTGATGATGGTAAATGGTGCTGGCATGTAGCTATAATATATACAGGTGGATCCCTTAGTGATTGGTCAAGCACTTGTAGTTTCACACTTGACACAACGCCACCCGAGATAGAAGAGGTATACACTAACAAAGCAGATGACACTGTTATTGCAGGAAATGAAATTGTGATAACTGTCAAAGAACAAAATGATGAAACAGGACTTAACGGAGAGCTACTAATAGACGGAACTCAATACGGCCTAACAGACAACGGCGATGGAAC